>NZ_JBFUHJ010000083.1:0-18940 GCF_056402455.1 Paenibacillus sp. P4_A7
CACTTGACCACATCCATTTGTTCAAATCGAGAGGCAGTTCTCGATCGAAGCGATAATGAACGTCCAAAGGGGAAATGGACATGAAATGGGTAGGTGATCGAGCTGTTTAAGCTAATGCGAAATAAGCGTATGTTTATGCTTATGTTCGGGTTTATTCTGTTAATTGCGGTCATCGGCTTTTCACTTAGTGACCGCAAGGAATTGACTTGGCCGGAGAAGTTTGTGAAGGATTCCGCCGCATACGTTCAGCAATGGTTTTACAAGCCCGCTGGTTTAATAGCGGGTTTCTTTGAGGAAATTGGTGATCTTCGTACGATCCATGAAGAGAATGAGCAGCTTCGATTAACGGCTGCAGCCTATTCTAGAGATAAGATAACGTATAACTTCATTGCAAAAGAAAACGAGCGTCTGGAAGCGGCACTATCTTTCACTGAACGGCAGAAGCAAATGTATAATTATAATTATTTAATTGCACAGGTCGTTTCTGTTAGCAACGATGCGAATAACCGGTCTATGAACATAAATTTAGGCTCGAAAAATGGTATAAAACCTAACATGGCAGTTACGACGGTAGATGGGTTAATCGGGCTTGTTAGCTCCGTTACGCCTTATTCAGCTACGGTCACGCCAATTACTGAGCTAGATGAAGCGTCACCGACATTCAATTCAATCGCAGTAACCATTATGGGGCGTGAGAATGAATCCTTTGGTATATTAAGCAGCTATAACTCAGAAACAAACCGTCTGATCATGACGAAAATCGCTGAAAATGATAAGATGAGTATTTCAGATACCGTTATAACTTCAGGACTTGGTAATGTATATCCACGTGGTCTGGTAATTGGGTCAGTAGAATCGAAGCAAGTCGGTGATTACGGACTAACATATACTGCAGCCGTTAAGCTTGCTGCAAGCTTTGATCATTTAACGGAAGTGTTCGTTGTTCAAAACCCTGAAGCGGAGGATGCTTTGGAATGAGCATGAACCGAATCATACTGCTGATGCTGCTCTTGTTTGTAATAGAAGGAGCTGTCATGCCGTGGATTATTCCTGGCAACTTCGGGGATCGAATTATTCCGCATTTTATCTTTATCATTGTTATTTTCTCTGCGCTATATAGCGGGCGTCATCGTGCATTATTGCTTGGTACAAGCTTCGGTTTACTTCAAGATATCGTCTACTTTGGTCATTTGTTAGGCTTACATGCATTCATAATGGGGCTCATCGGCTACTTTACGGGAGTTCTGTTCGAGCGTCGCCGCGCAACGATTATGATGGCAATCGCCGTTATCGGCTTTGCCTGTCTTCTTTACGATAGCGTTCTGTTTTTTATCTATAAAGTATTTCGTATAACAAATGATGCATTTGCATGGGCTTTGCTAGATTATATTTTACCGAGCTTGTTTTTGCAGCTAGCCTTCGCGCTCTCCATCTATGTTCCCGTTCGAAAAATGTTTGAATCACAAACGATGGCGAATCACGAGAAGGATGAGGAATAATTAAAGGGTATAAGCAGGAATTTGTACCGTTAAGCAAGAATCCATTAGGTTGGGGAGGGACGAACGTGACCGAGAAGCAACATATTATAATTAAAGGCGTCAAGGAAGGTCTCGTGTTCCTTCTCGACGATAAGTGTGAATTCGGGGCACTTCTGGATGAATTGCAATATAAGCTAGAGAAGACGCATCAACAATTACTAACTGGCCCATTAGTCCACGTCCACGTTAAGCTAGGTACGCGGCAAGTGAATGAAGAAGATAAAGATCGTATAAAAAATGTCATTCGAGCACAAGGCAACTTAATGGTTCAATCCGTTGATTCGGATACGCCGCAAGTAGATTCTCAGCTTAATCAGCAGTTACGTCCATTAGTGCTTACGACACTTATTCGCTCAGGTCAAACCTTTGAGCATGATGGTGATCTACTTCTAATAGGTGATCTGAATCCAGGTGGTACAATTTTGTGCACGGGAGACATTTATGTACTAGGTGCATTACGCGGTATAGCGCATGCAGGCATTAATGGCCGAACCGACGTTATCATTGCGACTTCACTCATGAGGCCTACACAGCTTCGAATAGCGGATGTGATCAGCAGACCGCCGGAGGAATGGATGACCGGCGATGCGACAATGGAATTCGCATTTTTAAGCGAAGGACAAATGCAAATCGACAAAATATCACAGTTACACCGCATACGTCATAATCCTATTATGTTTAAAGGAGTGTAGAACATGGGAGAATCGATTGTTGTTACATCGGGTAAGGGTGGTGTTGGCAAGACAACCACTTCGGCAAACCTAGGAACGGCATTAGCCCTACTTGGCAAAAAGGTATGCATGGTCGACACCGACATTGGACTTCGTAATCTAGATGTTGTTATGGGTCTGGAAAATCGGATCATATATGATTTAGTAGATGTAGCTGAGGGCCGATGCCGCTTGAATCAAGCGCTTGTAAAAGACAAACGATTTGATGAGCTCTATATGCTGCCGGCAGCACAAACGAAGGACAAAGATGCCGTAACACCGGAACAGGTGCGCGACATGATTTTAGAGCTTAAGAAGGATTATGATTATGTGATTATCGACTGCCCTGCTGGTATTGAGCATGGATTTCGTACAGCTATAGCTGGTGCTGATTGCGCAATTGTCGTAACAACACCTGAAAATGCAGCGGTTCGTGATGCTGACCGTGTTATCGGGCTTCTTGAACAAGATAAAATTCCATCTAAACTAATTATTAATCGAATTCGTCAAAATATGATGAAGAGCGGTGAAATGCTGGATATAGATGAAATTTGTCAGGTTCTGGCGATTGATTTAATCGGAATCGTTCCAGATGACGAGAAGGTTATAATGGCGGCGAACAGCGGTGAGCCAACTGTTATGAACCCGACGTCGCGTGCAGCCATCGCTTATCGGAACATTGCACGTCGTATTCTTGGAGATATGGTACCGCTTATGCTGCTGGATGAGAAGGCTGGAGCTTTCAAACGTTTTCGTAAGTTTCTGGGAATAGGATGATTGCCTTTTGCTTAACAAGCTGAAAAAATTGGATTGGGGAATATTATTGATTCTCGTATTCCTCATGATTATTAGTGTAGTTATTGTTCACAGCGCAACGGCCGATACGAAATATGCTGGTTCAGAAATAAAGCAGCTAATTTATTATGGGATCGGTTTTTTTGTCGCTATTGGAGCTACCTTGTTCGATTATCGTTTGGTGCTGAAGAGCTGGTATGTCATCTACGGAATCGGTGTTGCTCTTCTTATTCTCGTTTTTTTCGTTGGTGCGGAAATTAACGGAGCACGCGGCTGGTTTAAGCTGCCGGGTGACTTTTTATTCCAGCCTGCGGAAATGGTGAAAATAGTACTTATTATTGGAATTGCCTTCCTTATGGGACGCCGGCAGGGTGATCCTTTAACGTTGATGAACGATGTTCTTCCGATAGGCGCGTTTACTTTTTTGCCATTTATGCTTGTGATGGTTCAGCCGGATCTTGGAAATGCGATCATATATTTAGTAATTGTTCTTGGTATGCTGTGGATAGGAAACGTTAAATATACGCATGTAGTGATAGGCTTAGCCGTCGTTATTGCAGGCTTGATTGCTTTCGTGACCTTGTTTAACATGTTCAACCAAGAAATTTATGATTATTTGGATCTGCATAAAAAGAAACATTGGCATGAACGGATCAACACATTCATTAACCCAGAAGAGGCTTCTCCGGATGCCCGACATCAATCGGAAAATGCAAAAATTGCGATAGGTTCCGGTGGTCTTACAGGAGACGGCTTTTTGAAGGGTGACATGAAAAAAGGCGGTTTTATTCCGTATCCTTATTCTGACTCCATCTTCGTTGTAATTGGAGAGGAATTCGGTTTCCAAGGCTCGGCTATATTGCTGCTGTTATACTTTTTGCTGATATATAGGATGATCGTGATTGCCTTCCAGTGTTATGACCTGCGAGCCTCATATATCGTTATAGGCATTGTCTCGATGTATGTGTTCCAGGTATTCCAAAACATTGGAATGATGATTGGCATTATGCCGATTACTGGTATTACGTTGCCGTTTATAAGTTATGGCGGTACGTCACTTATTCTCAATATGTTGTCAATAGGACTTGTTTTCAGCATTAAAGCACATCAAGAGAAATACGAGATGGCTGATTAAATCGGTTGTATAAAAAGCTGCCCTTGAAAAGGATTATATTCCTTTCAAGCTCAGCTTTTTTTTGTGTTAACTATGTCCGCATACTTGTCTCACTCCGCTCATATTTATGTATAAACGATAGTCAATGGTAAACAGCGGCGATACATAGGAGGGATGCGGAATGGGTATGAAGGATGGTGTGAAGCAGCGCAGAGAGCAGAAGATAAAATCATTGATAGAAAATAAACGGACTACGAGCCAAGTGAACCCTATTTACGAGGAACAGATCGAGACATACAAGCGTAATCGTGTGGATAACAATGATACTATGGACGAACTCGATCCTGAGATCGCATGGAAAACCAATCCGAATCCATGGGCAAGCTGGGAGAAGGAAGAAGGTTTATACGGTAAACGAAGCTTCGTTAATGGACCCGTAACTCGTAAAGATGACGAATCACTAAACCGAGGCGGTAACAATTTTCGCAAAGAATTTCAATGGAAGCTGGCTATCTCCTTTCTATTATTCGCCGTGCTCTGGGGGATGTTTCGTTATGATACGGAATGGACATTGAAGGGACAAGCCATTGTTAAGTATGCGCTTAAGGATGAGATTAACTTTGAGGCGGCATCAGCCTGGTATAGAAATACATTCGCTGGCGCTCCATCCTTTATCCCCATCTTTAAGGAAAATTCTCCAAAAGCAGTAGGGGCGGAAGGCACTGTGCGGCTTCCAATCGTAACGCCCTTAGCAAATGGCTCACTCGTTCGAACATTTGCTGAAATGCTGAATGGAATAGAGCTTGCTGGTACATCGCAGGAGCAGGTGGTTGCATCTGAAACTGGTAGGGTGATGCATTTGACAAAAGAAGAAGGGGACGGCACTACCGTCGTCATACAACATGCCAATCAAAGGATAACTGTGTACGGGATGCTTGGTAAGACAGAGGTGAAGKTGAACGACTGGGTAGAGGCCGGCGATCCAATTGGTAAGCTTCTGGAGTCGAGAGGAACGGAGCCAAGCTTGCTCTATTTTGCCGTAAAGCAAAATGATCGTTACATAGATCCCGTGGGCGTGATACCGATTGATTAAATGGAAAGGAATCGTTTGGTCCGTTCATCCGTTGTTCGTCATTATTATGCTGGGATCTGTCCTGACAGGTTACTTCGCTGAGCTATTAACTTTATTTCTACTCGTATTGGTGCATGAGCTCGGACATGTCCTTGTCGCACGAGGTTTCGGATGGACCATTCGTGAGGTGAAGCTCCTTCCATTTGGAGGTGTGGTTGAGGTTGACGAGGCAGGAGGTGTTTCAGCTGCTGAGGAAGCGATGGTAGCGATTGCCGGTCCTCTGCAAAACCTATGGATGGGTCTTGCTGCATGGTTATGTGGAGAGCTCGGCTGGTGGGAATCCGGTTGGGCGCAGTATGTATGCCAAGCAAACCTGATGATTGGTTTGTTTAATTTGCTGCCTATTCATCCGCTAGACGGGGGCAAGCTGCTGCAAGCAGCTCTAAGCTACGCGGTGAATTATTATAAAATGCTCGTTTGGTCGGCTCGAATTAGCATAGTACTGAGTATTATGATGGTTTTAAGCTCTTTTCTTCCTGTTTTGATTTACAGAGATGGGATACAGCTAAACCTATTAATTGTTGGTATCTTTTTATTGATGACGAATTGGACGTATCATCGCAATGTCCCTTATTTATTTTATCGATTTCTTATGCATAGGGGGCGTATTGCGGTTCGCAGCATGACCAAGGGGCATCGGGCCAGCCCCATTATCGTAAATGGTAGGCAATCGATTTTAACCGTAGCTAGATTATTTCGGAGAGAGCAATATCATTTGATTTATATGGTTGAACCGCACAGCAAGGTTGTGAAAGTATTGCCGGAACAGCAAATTGTTGAAGGTTGTTTATCCGATAATAATCCAAATCGTGCAGTAAATGAGCTTTTCAGTTAAAATAGATGAAAAGCGTACTGGCAGGTGATGTTCGGATATGAAGCAAATGTTGATGCATGTTCAAGGTGAAATGCTGCAGACTGCTGTCTTGCAGAATGGCGTTCTAGTCGATTTTTTTATGGAGCGATCAAAGATAAGTGGTTTAGTAGGCAATATATATAAAGGCCGAGTTGTAAATGTGTTGCCTGGTATGCAGGCTGCTTTTGTTGATATTGGTCTGTCCAAAAATGCTTATTTATATATTGATGAATTACTGCATCCTCATTTGGACAAACAGCCGGAACAAAAGACGCCTATTCAGGAGCTAATTAGACCGGGGCAAGAGCTGCTCGTACAAGTAATGAAAGAACCGCTTGGCGGAAAGGGAGCTAGGGTGACCACTCATTTTACACTTCCTGGTCGCTGGCTCGTATATATGCCAAACGCCGACTATGTGGGCGTCTCCAAGAAGATCAGCAGCGAGCAGGAACGATCACGCTTACGTATAGTAGGGGAACAGCTTAAGCAGCGGGAGGAAGGCATTATTTTGCGAACTGCTGCAAGTGGTGAAAGTGAACAATCCTTATCCGCAGACGTTTCTCAGCTAAGAGAGCTGTGGGAAGGAATAGCCATTCGCAGCATGGAGGCAAAGGCGCCTGCAGAGATTCATCATGAAGCGGGGTTAATGCGCCGCATGGTACGCGATACTTTAACGGTTGATATGGATGAGATCTGGATTGATGATGCCGATCGTTTCCATGAAGCAGCAGCGTTGCTTGAGGAGATGACACCTAAGCTTAAGGATCGTATAAAGTTGTATGAGCAAGACTCTAGTTTATCTTTATTTGAAGCTTATCGCGTGAATGGACAAGTCACAACTGCATTCGGGTCACGTATTCCGCTCGCGAACGGTGGACATCTCATTTGGGAAGAGACGGAAGCTCTAACGGTCATTGATGTTAATACTGGAAAATTTATCGGAACATCTGATTTGGAGGATACAGTCTTTCGCACCAATATGGAGGCAGCGGATGAAATTGCAAGGTTGCTTCGTGTCCGCGATGTCGGTGGTATTATAATTATTGATTTTATTGATATGGAGCACGATGAAAATCGTGAGCAGGTTATGCAAAGATTGACGGACAAAGCTCGTAGCGACCAGACTAAATGCTCGATCTTAGGCTGGACGAGACTCGGTCTGCTTGAACTGACACGCCAGAAGGCTCGGGAGAATGCAGTTCAGCAGTTGAGGGAAAAGTGCCTATCATGCGGGGCAACGATCAAGTATAAATAGGTTTTAACGAAACAGGTTGATTAAAGCTTGCATAGTATGATAAACTGTTTGGGTGTGTGTGTCTCGTACCTCAGTGAGGAATGAGATGTACAAGTACCGCTCCGATTGGGTTTGCAAGTGCTTGCGGCTTCTGCCGTATGCCACCTGAATTAGGCGAGTCTTCGAAAATAAGGAGGTGCACCAACAATGTTCGCAATTATTGTAACTGGCGGTAAGCAGTACAAAGTTCAGGAAGGCGATGTTATCTACATCGAAAAACTGGACACAGACGCAGGCGATAGCGTAACGTTTGATCGTGTTTTGGCAGTATCCAAGGGTGACAGTCTTGTAACTGGAACTCCGGTTGTTTCCGGCGCTACTGTAACAGGTAAAGTCGAAAAACAAGGAAAAGGCCAAAAGATCATCGTTTACAAATACAAAGCCAAAAAGAACTACAAACGTAAGCAAGGTCATCGTCAACCGTACACAAAAGTAACAATCGAGAAAATTCAAGCGTAAGCTGGATTTTCAATGATAAAAGTGACGTTTGTACGTAACACCGCTGATAGACGGATCGTAGCTTTCGCTGTCGAAGGACATGCTAAATATGCGAAGCCGGGCAAAGATATCGTATGCGCTGGTGTATCGGCCGTTTCGGTTGGTACCGTTAATGCAATCGAAGCTTTGGCTGGCGCAGCGCTTCCTGCCAAGATGAAGAACGGATGGCTGTCATCGGATATTCCGGTGCTGACAGACGAAGAGGCTGATGGACGGATGCAATTGCTGCTCGAATCGATGGCGGTCATGTTGGACACTATTGCACAATCTTACGGCAAGCATGTCGTAATTCATGATGAGCTTCTTTAAACGAAAGTTTGAAGAAGCAGGTTTGCTCCACAAACCTTTGAAAAGGAGGGAATAACTATGTTGAAACTGAATCTTCAGCTTTTCGCTTCGAAGAAAGGTGTTGGTTCCACTAGAAACGGACGTGACTCGCAGTCGAAACGCCTTGGGGCGAAACGTGCTGATGGTCAAACCGTATCTGCTGGAAGCATTTTGTTTCGCCAACGCGGAACAAAAATTCACCCAGGAACTAACGTAGGCATCGGGAAAGACGATACGCTTTATGCAAAAATTGAAGGCGTAGTGAAGTTCGAACGTTGGGGACGCGATCGCAAAAAAGTGAGCGTATACCCTGTCGCTTTGGCTCCGGTAGCTGCAGCAGTAGAAGCATAATAAAAGCGTAAACGGCTAATGCCGTCTTCTGGCGGTACGTCATCATTTACGCGGTGAGCTATTAATGAACGTATAAGGTTAACCTTTTGCATTCTTATATGCTCACCAGCCCCGGCCTGCACTGTTAGGCCGGGCTTTTTTTATTCAGTGAGCAGATGACCAGGCGTTTGACGCATGCTATAATGGATAAGCTAGGAAATATGATGAAGGTAGGTTTAATCGATGGGACGCTTAACAGCGGCGAAGTATTACGTAGCGGCAAGTGCTGTATTGCCTTGTGCTGCGGTATTTATTTGGCCTTCTAAAGTGTGGTTAACTGCTCTCTCTTTCGTCTGGCTTATAGCTGCAGCGTTTTACTGGATACAGGCGGAACGGAAAGAGCATACGAATCAGACAACACGTACGATTCAATCGTTGCAGACATCGGCAACACGAACGCTCAATCATCATCGTCATGACTGGATGAACGACTTACAAGTGGTATATGGTTATATTCGACTCAAAAATATGGATAAAGCAGTCCAATATGTGGAGAAGATAAGTGAACGAATGGGTGGGGAAAGCAGTATATCGAAGCTCGGCGTTCCTTCTTTAATAAGCTTTATTCAATCTTTTCGTACGATTACGAATTCGCTAGAGCTTCAGGTTGTCATACACGGCGAAATTCATTTAAATGAAATAACGGCAGAAGCCGATCAGATAGCCGAAACGCTCATTCATACGATTAACGCCTATCGGTTTGCAGTGAAGCCTGGCTATGGTGATACAGCTGTTCTAAGGCTGGAGCTTTCACTGGATGATGAAGCGCTATATGCGGCATTTTATTACCAAGGCGAGTTAATGAATGAACAGCAATGGAAGCAAAAAATAAAAAAGCAATTGGAAGGCGCGTTAATGCAGCCGATTAACTTCGAGCAGTCTTATGCAAAAGTGCTGCTGAAGGCAGAGATGCGCGTATGAACGGGGGCACAACATGTTTGTCGATAAAGCGAAGATATATGTAAAAGGCGGCGACGGCGGCGATGGTATCGTTTCGTTTCGTCGTGAGAAGTATGTAGAGCAGGGTGGACCAGCAGGCGGTGATGGCGGACGCGGGGGCGACCTGATATTCCAAGTGGATGAAGGKCTTCGTACTCTAATGGATTTCCGTTATCAGAAGCACTTTAAGGCTAATCGCGGCGAACGTGGTAAAGTAAAAAGTATGCATGGCGCAGGTGCTGATGATACAACGGTACGTATACCGCCAGGTACGATCATCATTGATGATGATACTCAGGAAATTATTGCAGATATGACTCGGCATGGACAAAAGGTCGTTATTGCCAAGGGTGGACGCGGTGGACGAGGCAATATTCGCTTTGCTTCTCAAAGCAACCCTGCTCCCTATATATCTGAGAACGGTGAAGAAGGCCAAGAGCGTTGGGTCGTGCTTGAGCTTAAGGTAATGGCGGATATTGGTCTTGTTGGTTTCCCGAGTGTAGGTAAATCGACATTGCTTTCTGTCGTTTCAGGAGCAAAGCCAAAAATCGGAGCTTATCATTTCACAACGATTACACCTAACTTAGGCGTAGTAGACGTTGGTGAGGGAAGAAGTTTCGTTATGGCGGATTTGCCAGGACTAATTGAAGGCGCTCATGAAGGTGTCGGCCTTGGTCATGAATTTTTACGTCATGTTGAGCGGACACGGGTAATTGTTCACGTTATCGATATGTCAGCTTCAGAAGGACGTGATCCTTTTGATGATTGGGTTAAGATTAATGCTGAGCTTGTGCATTACAATGAGAAACTTGCTGACCGTCCGCAAATTATCGCGGCTAACAAGATGGATATGCCAGACTCAGAAGAGCAGCTGGAGCTATTTAAGCAGCAGCTTGATGCCGTGCGCGGCGAACGTGAGTATCAGATTGTACCGATATCCTCACTGACGAAGCAAGGTATTCAAGAATTGCTTTATAAAGCGGCTGATCTTCTCGATACGGTATCAGAGCAGGTTGAAATACAAGATGTGAAGGACGTTTCAGAACGGAAAGTGTATACGTACGAGAAACGTGAGGATACATCGTTCACCATCCATAAAGAGGACGAAGTATATGTTGTTGTAAGCGCAGGAATCGAGAAGTTCATGAAGCGGACAAATTTGACGTCTTACGATGCTGTTATGCGATTTGCTCGTGTTATGCGTAAGATGGGCGTCGATGCTGCCTTGCGTAAGCTAGGTGCAAAAGATGGTGACATGGTGCAGATCGGCGACTTCGCATTCGAATTTTTCGAGGGCAGCGATTATAACCCGAACGGCTAGTACATTACAAAATATTAGAAACAAAGAAGAGACGGCGGAAGCCGTCTTTTTTTGATTTTAAAATTTATTAATTTCAGATACAATTGAACTTATCTATCTCCGGGAAACGAATATTTTGTAATAGAGGACGGCAATAGTCGTTTGGGCTTGTTATATAATCATTTTACCTATTGCCACCTTTCGAAAACTTCGATATAATGTCCACTATAGATGAACAATTGTCTTTTTGAGGAGGACAAAAATCCTGGATAATCGTTATTATGTCGTTCGGGAGGATATTTTGCCGGAAGCAATTATGAAGACGATACAAGTGAAAGAGATGCTAAGTCGTGGGGACGCGGTTACCGTGCATGAAGCGGTTGAACGTGTGGGTCTCAGTCGTAGCGCTTTTTATAAGTATAAAGATGGCGTGTATGCACTTAATGAGCTGAAACGGGAACGAATTGCGACGATCTCCATGGATTTAGAGCATCGATCGGGTGTGTTGTCCAAGGTGCTCAGTACGGTGGCTAGTCTAGAGGGTAATGTGCTGACGATGAATCAGACTATTCCGCTGCAGGGCTTTGCTAACGTCGTCATTTCCGTCGATATATCGCAGCTTTCCGGGGATCTGACATCGCTGGTCGAATTGCTTCGCAGTCTAACTGGTGTACGTAAAGCATCAGTCATTGGACAAGGATAAGAGTTACAACAATGGAGGGAATATATGAAGCCGGTTAAAGTAGGATTATTAGGTTTAGGAACAGTTGGAACAGGTGTAGTTCGCATAGTAGAGGGACATCAATCTGATTTGCAAAGTCAGGTCGGTTCACCGATCGTCATTGAAAAGGTGCTTGTCCAAAATAAAGAAAAATCACGTAATATCGCTGTTGATGCGAATAAGCTGACAGAGGATCCATGGGAAATCATTCGTCATCCTGACATTGATGTCATTGTTGAAGTAATGGGTGGCATTACGCTCACAAAGGAATACATTTTAGAAGCTCTTTCGCTTGGCAAGCATGTAGTAACGGCAAATAAAGATCTGATGGCGCTTCATGGTCCAGAAATTTTGGAAAAAGCAAAAGAGCACGGCTGCGATGTGCTTTATGAAGCAAGCGTAGCAGGTGGTATTCCAATCATTCGCACGCTTGTAGAAGGCTTCGCCTCTGATCGTATTACGAAAATTATGGGTATCGTTAATGGTACGACTAACTTTATTTTGACAAAGATGAGCCAAGAAGGCGCGTCCTATCTAGACGTACTGAAGGAAGCACAGGAGCTTGGTTATGCAGAGTCGGATCCGACATCAGATGTCGAAGGATTAGATGCTGCTCGAAAAATGACAATTCTTGCAACAATCGGCTTCCGTGCTAATGTAGCGCTTGAGGATGTTTCCGTTCAAGGTATTTCTTCTGTAAGTAAAGAAGATATTTTGTATGCGAAGCGTCTAGGCTATGAAGTTAAGCTGCTCGGTATCGCTGAGAGTCAAGATGATCTAATCAGCATAAGTGTACAACCAACAATGGTAAAGCAATCTCATCCAATAGCTTCGGTTAACGGAGTGTTTAATGCGGTTTATGTGTACGGTGAGGCCGTAGGTGAAACGATGTTCTACGGTGCTGGCGCCGGTGAGCTTCCTACTGCAACGTCAATCGTATCCGATCTTGTAGCCGTTGCGAAAAACTTGAAGCTCGGTGTAAACGGCAGACAAGGAAGCCTGTCCTACAAAGAGAAGAAGCTGAAGACAGATGAGCAAATCTCATCCAAATATTTCTTGCTTCTAAAAGTAGCTGATCGCGCTGGCGTTCTATCACGTATCACACAAGTATTTGCTGACTTTGAGGTTAGTCTGGAATCTGTCTTGCAACAGCCTACCCCTATGAATCCGGATGCTGAGATTATCGTCATTACTCATGATGCGAATAAAGCAGCTATTCAGAAGGTATTGGCAACGTTCGAATCGCTTGATGTGGTTCATAAAGTGAAGAGCGTATACCGCGTAGAAGGTTAAGCCGTATGGAAAATCGCAGAGTTATCGTTAAAATACCCGCGAGTACGGCAAATCTAGGTCCAGGCTTTGATACGCTCGGAATGGCTTTATCCATATATTCATGGATAGAAATGAGCGTGTCGGATCAAACTGAATTTCAGCTTCTCGGCGATCAGATGAGTGGTTTGCCTAAGGATAAATCAAATTTGATTTATAAAGTGGCACAGCATGTATTCCAAGAAGCCGGAGTGTCTGTTCCAGAACTGTACATCTCGATGTACAGTGATATCCCGCTCACTCGCGGATTAGGAAGCAGTGCTACGGCGATAATAGGAGCGCTAGTTGCCGCGAATGCATTGATTGGCAGTCCGCTGTCTGATGATAAATTGTTTCAAATGGCAACAGCTTTAGAAGGACATCCAGATAATGTTGGTGCTTCTCTGTTTGGTGGAATTGTCGTATCCGCTTGGGATGGAGAGCGCGCGGATTATGTTCGTATTGCTCCACATCCTATGCTAGAGACGTTGGTAGCCATTCCTGCGTTTCAGCTTTCTACCGAGAAGGCAAGAACGGCACTTCCAACGCAAATAAGTATGGCAGACKCTGTATTTAATGTCAGTCGCAGCTCTTTGCTAGTTGCTGCGCTTGCTACTGGCGAGCTTAGTCTTATTCGTCACGCGATGAGGGATCGTCTGCATCAGCCTTACCGTGAAGCATTAATTCCCGGCATGGCGACTATTTTAGAGCATGCAGTGCACCATGGCGCTCTTGGAGCTGCGCTCAGCGGGGCCGGTCCAACGCTAATCGCATTTGTAGCAGCAGATTGTCCAGATAAAGCGGCGTTGGAAAGCTTTTTTGTAGAYACATTGAAGCAGGAAGGACTTGCCGTTGATACGTTATGGCTGTCGCCATGCGGGAATGGTCCGCAAATTACGATCGAAAATAAAGCGGAGCATGCAGCAATTCCGTTACTGGATAGGATTAAAGGAGAAGTTAAAAAATGAAGACGATTGCGGTATTACCAGCCGGTTCCGTATCGGATGAAGCGGCGAGACATTTGTTTCGCGGCGAGGAAATAAGTTGGAAGCATCATCGTCTTATATCAGACGTGTTCTTATCTACGGTCAACGGGGTAAGTGATTATAGCATTATCCCCATCGAGAATACGATAGAAGGCTCGGTTAGCCTCCATATGGACTGGCTGGTCCATGAGGTTGATCTTCCGATTCAAGCCGAATGGGTATATCCGTCTATTCAGAATCTCATAGGAAGTCAATCGGAGTTAATTGACGAATCTGGTCACATAGATTATTCGCGTATCAAAAAAGTGATTAGTCATCCAGTGGCAATTGCACAATGCCTGCAATTTTTGCGGACACATTTGCCGCATGCTGTCACGGAGCATGTCAGCAGCACTGCCGAAGGCGTACGAATCGTGAAAAACAATCCGGATGCTGGCTGGGCCGCAATCGGAACGATGACTGCAGCAGCGAATGAGAACTTGGATGTATTGAATCGTGCCATTACGGATCATGACAACAATTACACTCGCTTCGTGCTTGTTGGTTCAGAGCCGTACACAGCACGTCACTCAGATATGATCAAGACTAGCATATTAGTAACGCTTCCTGAGGATTATCCAGGAGGTCTACATCAGATGCTGTCAGCATTCGCATGGCGGAAAATTAACCTATCGCGAATTGAGTCCCGTCCTACGAAGAAAAAGCTGGGCAATTACTATTTTTATATCGATATCGACATGGCACTTGACACCGTACTGCTACCTGCAGCTCTCCAAGAAATTGAAGCAATCGGATGTCAAATTCGGGTACTAGGAAGCTATCCGAGCTTTAACGAAGAACAGCTTATTTAATTAATTGTAAGGCGGCATGCTTTTAGGGTGTTTGGAGCTTTATTGAAAATGGTACCGCGTTTACGCCTCAGTGCTATGTAGGCGCGCTTGAGGGTATTACACAGTGGTGCTGTTAGGAACTAAGTGTGTATACGGTTATAAGCTCAAGGAGGAGCCTTTCACGCTGCATTATGTGTATGTGGCTGACGAGGTGTATTCCGTAAAATGGGATCGGTAGACGGTGTTAAAGTATTCGAATAGCCATTATGAAACAAGTAAAGCCGGGTGCACAGTAAAAAGTGTGCTCGGCTTTACTATTTTTTTTGTGAAAGTGGAGACACCTGCCCATGTTCTGCATAGGATGTAAGGAATGATAGCAGGCGCATGCAGTGCCTGGTTACTCAGAACGTGACAGGAGGTTTTCAGCGAGTGAAAATTCATATGGTAAAAAAAGGAGATACATTGTACTTTATCGGCCAAAAGTATAACGTATCGCTGGAAGAAATTTTGAAGCTGAATCCGGGAATCACGAATCCGGATGACATCGAGGTGGGAACAAAATTAAAAATTCCATCTAGCCAAAATGGTTCGGGAGGAATGGACATCATGCATCAGCATATCGTGAAGCAGGGGGATACGCTATGGAAGCTATCTAAAGCGTGGGGAGTGCCACTTGCGGATATGATTAAAGCGAATCCACAGCTAAAAAACCCAAATGTCTTGTTGACAGGGGAAATAGTTAACATTCCAAAGGCTAGCGGAACGATTCCACCAACGACTAATATGGGGGACAGTGCTCCGAATAACACAGGGCATCATGCGCTGCACCCAACATCCATTATGCAGGGTGTACAGGGACTGGTAGGAAAAATGTCTACAGCTCCTATTATCGGTAAAACGCCGACGGGTCCAATAACAGGGAAGACACCAACTGCGCCAATTGCTCCAGTAGTGCCTCCAGCTCCCGTGGCTCCAGTAGCGCCCGTAGCGCCGGTAGAGAAAAAGCCAACGGCACCAGTTGTAAAGCCCAATGCGCCTGTTGCTAAACCAAATGCGCCTATCGTAAAGCCAGTTGCACCTAAAGAAGCACCTGCTCCTAAGCCTATTGCGGTTGAGCCAGCAACGAAAAAGGCGTTGCCGATTGAAAAGCCAGTCGAGAAAAAGCTTCATCCGATCCATTCTGAATACAAGCCAAGTGTTGATTTATTTAAACAATACGGCGTACCTGCCACCGAAGCGATGTCATTATATGATTTACCAAAAGCACCTGAAGCGATATCTCCCAATATGCAGCAACCTACTTACAGTGGTTATGGTTACTCGCAACCGATGACACTGCCAGCACATACCGGTCACGGTTATGGTGCTTGGCAACAGCCAACACCTTTTACTAGTGCGATTAATCCGAATGGTGAAGGGCCGGTTGGTCCGTATGATTGTCCTCCAGGAACGGTCTACATTGGAAGTTACCCGTCTCCATCAACCATGCCGTCCGGAGCTGGATATGGCGGGGGATATGGGATGCCTATGGTTAACCCAATGCAGCAAAGCACATTAGAGAATAACAGTAATTGGACAGCTGGAGCCTCAGCGATGCCGAATCAGGGAATGGTATCACCAATGGAGATGGGTCCGAACCAAGGATGGGTCTCACCGATGGGTATGGGTCCGAACCAAGGAATGGTATCGCCAATGGAGATGGGTCCGAACCACGGGATGGTATCACCGATGGGTATGGGTCCGAACCAAGGAATGGTATCGCCAATGGAGATGGGTCCGAACCACGGGATGGTATCACCGATGGGGATGAGCCCGAATCAAGGAATGGTATCGCCGATGGGTATGGGCCCGAATCAGGGAATGGTCTCGCCGATGGGTATGGGCCCGAATCAGGGAATGGTATCGCCAATGGAGATGGGTCCGAACCAAGGTTGGGTCTCGCCGATGGGTATGGGACCAAATCAAGGGATGGTATCACCAATGGAAATGGGGCCGAACCAAGGCTGGGTTTCTCCTTCACACATGAAGCCTGAACAGGGGTATGGATATGGCAATTCTAATGTATCACCAGAGAGCAAGCAGTCTGGGTATGGACACGGTGTTGCACAGGCAAGTGCGCATCAAGAATCAGAACATGGCTATGGATATCCAGTAGCGTCTTTCCCGCCATATCCACCATACCCGCCATACCCAACATGGCCACAAACAGCAGGCGCCAATAAAGATGATTGCGGCTGTAAGGGAAGTCGCGTCAATCAAAGCGCTAATAAATTGTCGGTTGATGGAGTAACAAAAGCAGCTAAAGCACCAGCTCAACGGAAAAACACGAAAAAAGCGGTTATCCGGACGGTAACTTCAAGGCCAAAACAAGGAAGAAGCCGTCGTAACCTTCCTTGGATAAATCGTTAATTAACTCATAGTAGGCGCAAAAAGCTTCTGTTCTCTCCTCGATGCTGCGGAGAGATGGAAGTTTTTTTTTATCATTGTTTTTTTACCTGAAAGATTGAAAGACAATTTGAATGGATTTAATCCATTCAAACGTTAGCTTTTTCATTTATTTATGTCTTTGAATGGAATTGATCCAATCAAACACGAAGCTGATCACCATTTAAGTAAGAAATGGGCGATTAGCTTGGATGAAATACATTCAAGTACGAAAATATCGTATTGGATAGGATTATGATTGGATGAAGTACAGTCAAAAGTACAGTCAAAGAAATCGAATCTACCTAGGCTACATCCCTACACTTAAAGTAACTGCGGAAAACGGGAGCACAAGTAGCCCTCACATGATCAGATGTGTCACATCAGCGTAATTCGGGAGCACAAGTGCTCTTCGTTTGGTCTTAGTATGGGCGAGCTAGAAATCATTTGCATAAATAAGTAATTGTGGAGTCATACTATCAAAAAATATAGTAAAAGGGGTCTTCCTCATGATGGAATTCAGCCTCTGGAAGCAAATAAAAAAACGACTGCGTCGAAATCGTCGACCACATTGGATGCTAGGCAGTATCTTGCTGTATTTGCTTGTATTTGGACATAGCTTAGAGCTGACTGAGAGTGTACAAGCAGCAGTAAGACCGGAGGAGCAGCACCAAAACATCATTCAAACGCTGCTGGAACAGAAAGAACCATTGTCAGTTAATATGCACATTGTCTATGTGTGTGGGGAAGAAGATAAGCCGTTAGGCCGAATGATGCCGAGCCAGCTCGCGGAGCTTCTGCTTGTTCACCCCAATTGGAAAGCTGTTCTGGACAAGAAAAAAGACTCTGTACTTTTGGAGCAGCGTATTGATGATTTATCAGAGCACTGTAAGTTAAATGCCTATATGGGCATGGATAAAGCGGGTAATCTGACGCTCTATGACGGTGTGCCGAAAAAAGAGAAGGTCGTTCGTACTTTCTTTCAATTAGATGTTCGTTTTATGGAAAGCAGCCTCCCGCAGGACAAGCTTGATGAACTGGCAAACGGAATACGAATTAGTGATATTGATGAGTACAACAGTGTATTATCAACGTATAGCGACTATGCGAAAGAGTTGAATGAGAAGGTAATGAAGCCAACTTATTAGTCAATCGATAGAGCAAGAGGGCATCTGAAAAGATGTCCTCTTCTTCGCGTGTAATTTGCCATTCGTATCACGTTAAAACCACTCGCTGCTTAAATATCAAACGCGCGTTCTCATTCACGCCAACTTTTGCTATAATGAGTGGAGTAAACAAAGCGAGTGCTTATGAGGTAAGTTTTACTACGTAAGACTAAGATAATGCTTACGAAGTTAGTTTTACTTCGTAAAACTAAGATAATGCTTACGATGCTAGTTTTACTTCGTAAAACAAGGAGTATGCTTACGAAGTTAGTCTTACTTCGTAAGACTTTGAGGAGTTGGAATTTTGCGCGTTCTTGGAATAGACCCGGGTATAGCCATTGTTGGCTTTGGTTTTATCGATAAAATAGGGCATAAGCTGGTACCTGTGCAATATGGTGCTATTCAGACGAAAGCACATACGCCGCCAGAGGAGCGTTTGCTGCAAGTCTATGAATCTGCAATCTCTTTAATGGATAAATATAAACCAGATGCCGTAGCGATTGAGAAGCTGTTCTTTAACCGAAATGTAACGACGGCTTTTGATGTAGCACAAGCGAGGGGCGTTATCATACTAGCTGCCGCACAACGCGGTTTAATAATAGGCGAATATACGCC
>NZ_JBFUHJ010000084.1:0-18821 GCF_056402455.1 Paenibacillus sp. P4_A7
CCCTTATAGGGTATGTAAATATGTAAAAAAAGGAGGCTTCATTCAGCCTCCCTTCTGTATATTCAGAAACATATATAATTAAACAATATCATAGCCTTGGTCTTCAATCGCTGCTTTAATCGCATCAAGTGTTACTTTCGCTTCATCGTACTGAACAGAAACCTTCTTTGCAGCCAGATCTACCGTACCGCTTGCCCCTGCATTAATAAGTGCCTTCTCAACTGAACTGACGCAATGTCCACAAGTCATTCCTTCTACCTTTAAAGTTGCCTTTGCCATTGTTCTATCCCCTCTCGACCTACTTCATTAATTTATTAACTGTAATTAGCAATTCATCAATAACTTCACTCTCGCCTGCCTGAATTCGATCAACTACGCAGCTCTTCATATGGCCCTCAAGCAGCAGCCTTCCAACGCTATTTAGCGCTGACTGGGCAGCAGCTATTTGGGTGAGTACATCATCGCAATACGTATCTTTCTCGATCATTGCCTTCACACCTCTAATTTGACCTTCAATACGATTGAGGCGTGTAGTCAAATTCGCTTTCGTCTGAGCCGAATGATGACTATTGCGCGGGGCGGCAGAATCACAGGAGGCATCAGCTCCTCCATGCTTTGAAGTGCAACTATTTCCTTCGGATTGATCCATTTGACATACCTCCTTGGGGTATATGCTGCTAACTCCATGATAGCATACCCCTCTGGGGTATTCAAGTAGTGAAAGATCTTTTTTTTGTTATTGTTAAAGTACTATTCATATGGAAACTTATATGCTACGATTCACCTATTCAGGTGTGTATTTGTACTTTTTGACATAGCATTTACACTCTAACTATATAGTTGCTTTATGGACACTATAACATTAGTCGAGAGGATGAATTATCTTTGAAAAAACTAATTAATTTTGCACATCGAGGTGCAAGCGGTTACTGTCCCGAAAATACGATGGCAGCATTCACCAAAGCTATAGAGCTTGGAGCAAGCGGTATCGAAATCGATGTACAACTTACTAAAGACGGTAAAATAGTTATTATTCATGATGAGTCATTAGTACGCACAACAGGGCTAAATCAGCTTATTAAGGATACTCATTCTGACGAGCTCTTGAACCTGGATGCCGGCAGCTGGTATGCTCCGCAATTCCATAACGAACGCATCCCTACTCTTCAGCAGCTGCTTGAGCTTCTCAAGCCTACAGATCTCCAATTAAATATTGAACTTAAAAATGGATACTTCCCCTACCAAGGCTTGGAGCAATTAGTTGTCGAAATGGTACGCGAATATGAAATGACAGACCGTATTATTATATCTAGCTTTAATCATTATTCACTTGTGTTATGCAAGCAAATTGCCCCAGAGATCAGGACTGGTATCTTGTATATGGAAGGTCTTTATCGCCCTTGGGACTATGCAAAGCAGTTGCAAGCGGATGCGCTTCACGCTTACAAATTTACCGTTACACCTGAATTTGCAGCGGAAGCTGCCGCAAATGGCATTGTCTATCACCCTTTTACAGTGAATGAATCGTCCGAAATGGAAAAACTAATCGACGCCGGTGCTGCTGGTATTATAACCGATTACCCTGATCGTCTCGCTGAGGTGCTACAACGGAGAGGAACATCTGTGGAATGAAAAAAACGTGGTTACTAGGCTTCGGGTTTTTCAGTATCAGTATCACATGGGCACTATACAATGCATTTGTTCCTTTCTTCCTAGAAAAGTATTTGTCGAGTCTCAGCTTAATAGGCTTTATGATGACGATCGACAATTACTTTGCGATGTTTTTGCAGCCATGGATCGGAAACCGTAGTGACCGCACCAAAACACGTTTTGGCAAAAGAATGCCTTACCTCATCATCGGCATGCCGCTCGCCGCATTGTTCGGAGCACTTATTCCGTGGCATACCGGATTACTAACGCTAGTTTTATTCATGATGCTGATGAACCTGTCGATGAGCTTATATCGGTCTCCGACGGTCGCGCTCATGCCCGATATTACGAAAGATGGCAAACGAACGCAAGCCAATGGCATTATCAATTTTATGGGTGGTATCGGCTCTATTCTCGCTTTCGGTGGGGGCGCTATGCTTTATGATAAGCACGAGTCCCTCCCTTTCTTCGTTTCTTCCGTTTTAACGTTGATTTGCTTATTTATCCTTATCTATTCAATTAGAGAAAAGCGTGATGCCATCACCTACACACCTGTTGAGCAGAAAACATCTATCTCCTTTAAAGGAGAAATGAACTCTCCAACCATTTTTTTACTAGGTGCCATCTTTTTCTGGTTCCTTTCCTATCAAGGCGTTGAAGCCTTATTCACCCTTTATGGTAAAAATCATTTACAACTGACAGAAGGACAGTCTTCATTCTCCCTCGCCTTCTTCTCACTTGCATTTGTAGTCGCTGCCATACCCGCCGGACTCTTAGGTAACCGCTTCGGCAAAAAACTTATTATTATGCTCGGGGTTATCGGACTTCTAGTCACATTTGCCTCTATATCTCTTATTGATTCCTTATTGCCGCTGCGTGTATTGCTTATTATTGGCGGTATTTTCTGGGCATTAATCAATATTAACTCTTATCCGTTTATTGTGGCGCTCGGCAAAGAGCAAAGTATCGGCACTCGGACAGGAATATATTATTTAGTATCTTCACTCGCAGCTATTGCATCTCCGCCGCTAATGGGAGGTCTGATCGATTTATTCGGCTATAATGTGCTATTTTACGTCGCATCAAGCGGTATGGTTATTTCTTTACTCTTCCTGCTTGGCGTACGTGACAAAGGGCTATCAAATCCCCTAACAAATGAAAGCACATCAGCAATCGGTTAAATGAATAGTCATTGCCATAACTTGGAAAGGACTAATTAGAGTCTGAGAGCTTGAGCTATCCAATCAAAAAGAAAAATGCATCCATCAACTAACTAATGGATGCATTTTTTATTATAACTGCCATATCAGTACAGCAGTTCAATTTCATGATTCATTAATGAATGCTGCCTTTACTAAAGCCGCCACCCATTACATCAGCTACATGTTCAATAGCGATAAATGCTGATGGGTCAATAGACTGCACGATCGATTTGAGCTTCGCCAGCTCGAGTCTCGATACAACACAATAAATGACTTCCGTTTGTTCTTTCGAATAGCCGCCGCGCGCTTGAATCAAAGTCGTGGTGCGTCCTAAACGATCGATAATTGCCTGGGAAATTTCGTCGTATTCACTCGAAATAATGGTCACGGATTTCGATTCGTCGAGACCCTCCACTACGATATCAATTATTTTAATAGCGATATAATAGGTAAACATGGAATACATCGCTGAGTCCCATTCAAATACAAAACCTGCAACTACGAATATAACTACGTTAAATAGCATAATGATTTGTCCAACAGGCATACGTACCTTCTTAGAGATCAATATCGATACAATTTCCACACCATCTAGTGAGCCACCGAACCGAATAGCAAGACCTACTCCAGCACCTAATATAAGTCCACCGAACAATACAGCGAGCAGCTTCTCTTCTGTAAAAGCCTCAACATGATGCAGTAATGAAGTCGTCACCGACATGACAATAATCCCGTATAACGTCGAAATAGCAAACGTCTTTCCGATTTGCTTGTAGCCTAAAATTAAGAACGGAACGTTTACAACGAATAAATAAACACCCAGAGGAAGTGGTGTAAGATGTGCCAGCATAATGGATATCCCGGCTATGCCTCCATCAATAACATTGTTAGGAACGAGAAACAATTCCAATGCAACGCCCATCAATACCGATCCAATCGAAATGAAAATAAACCTCTTTAAAATCTCTACAAATGATAACCCCTTGTGCGTTTTAGCCAAAAACCCATCCCCCTCATGTTCAGTTTTATCTGTTAATTATATCACAAAACGAACTTCTCCCCAAAAAAGTAGCATATTTTATAAATAAAACGGTTTTTTCGACAGATTAATGTAAGAATAACTAACGTCAATCACGTGATACATGACATTACCATAAATGAGTATTCCCTGAAAAAGAGAGGTTATGTATAGTTATTTTTCGACAAAAGGGAACAACAGCTTTTGCTTGTCGCTTGCGTACATATTTTTCTTGGTGATCACTTCTGAGCCTGTATCAATAATTGCCTTAACCTTCTTCCCTTCACTCAGCTCGACTGCTGTCTTAACCGCCAAATACCCCATATTAAACGGTCTCTGTACGATCGTCCCCTGCAGCACATCTTCCTCTATGAATGCGATTTCTTCCATTGAATTATCAAAGCCAATCAACTTAACTCTCGATACGGCCTGCAGCTCCTTAATAGCTCTCGCAGCCCCCACTACCGTTGGCTCATTTAGTGCTGCAATCCCACTGAGAGAGGGCTCATTCCGCAGTAGTTCGAGTGTTATTTCAAACGCTCGCTCTTCAGAAGCATTGCTGTAAAGCGTATCGAGAACTTTAATATCAGGATTATTGTTTAAACTATTACGCACTCCCCGCTCTCGTTCCATTGCCGTTGCGGAACCCCGCACGAAATTTATAATAGCTACGGGTCCTTTTTCATTCGATTCAATCGTTTCCATTAGCAACTGTCCTGCCTTCTGACCTCCCTCATAATTATCCGTAGCAATAAAGCTGCTAGATATCCCATTCTTTAATGCCGAATCGACTGTGATTAGCTTAATGCCGGCGGCTATGATTTTTTTCGCTACAGGTACAATTCGGTTATAATCAGTCGCTGCCAAAATAATAACTTGGGGTTTATCGATAATAGCTTGTTCTAGCAGAGCGATTTGTCCCTCAATATCTGACTCTGTAAGTGTACCAGCAACCTGTACCTCTACATTGAATTCCTTAGCTGCCGTTTGAACACCTTCCCTCATTACTTCCCAAAACTCCACCTTATGATCTAACGCTTTGGGCACGAATAAAATCTGAGGTTTTTGTGGCTGCAGATTATCAATCGCAGTATTCACTATGAAAGCAGCTATAACGGTTATCAATATGACACTAATAAGTACGAATGACCATTTTCGCATGAAGGCTATTCTCCTTTGGCTTCCATTATTTCCGGCATCAGAAGTATAACCGTCGTACCTTCATCCAGCTCACTGTCAAACGACAGTCCAAATCGCTCACCGAAATTTAGTACGATGCGATGATTAACATTGTGTACGCCTAATCCGCTCGTCGCGGATGCTGACGCTGCATTTGATAGCGGAGACCGCAACTGTGAGACGTTTCCATTCAAATATCCCATACTCATTAACTCATTTAGCTTTGCAGCATTAGTCCCTACGCCATCGTCAATGACTTGCAATTCAATACCCTCGTTTATTCGATTTCCTTTAATAAGAATATGGCCTGCATCAGCTTTGTTTTTAATGCCATGATATATTGCGTTTTCCACGAGCGGCTGAAGCACGATCTTTAATATTTTACACTCCATAATGGTTGGATCCACGTCAAAGCTATAAGTAAACTTATTGCGGTAGCGGATATTCTGAATCGTTAAGTAATGATCAATATGAGCAAGCTCCTCACGAATGGTGACAAGCTCCTCCCCTTTGCTGATTGATGAACGCAGCAGCTTGGAAAGCGCAGATGTCATTTTGATTACATCAGTCATCTTATCCATTTCTGCCATCCAAATGATAGAATCTAGCGTATTGTATAAAAAATGCGGATGAATTTGTGCCTGAAGCGCCTTGAGTTCGCTTTTACGTTTATCCTCTTGCTCTTGAACGACTTGATTCATAAGCTCCTTTATTTTACCGGTCATTAAATTAAAGGTACGCGCAAGCTTGCCAATTTCGTTTGTACTCTCAATTTCTACCCTTGTATCGAAKTCGCCCTTCTCCACCTTTTTCATATGAGCATCCAGCTTCTTAATTKGTTTCGTTAACKTCAATGAGAGTAGAACTGATATAGAAAGTGCAAAGATTAGACAGATAGATCCCCATAACAGCGCGGAATACTGAATTTGTCGCTTGTCTCCGACTAGTTCCTCTGGATAATTAACGCCAACAACCTTCCAGCCATATCGCGAGCTTCGGGTGGTATAAATCTTAGTTCTTCCGTCACTCTTTGCCTCGAAGGAACGATCACCCGGCTGTAATACCTTCTCAAATTGCTCCGATTTCAAACCGGTGTAAATCAATTGCTGTTGTGGATGATAAATGAGATCGCCCGTCGGATCTAGAAGGAACACATATCCTCTGTTACCCATTTGAATTTGCTTGCATAAGTCGTTAATGACGTTGTAGTTTAGATCAACGAGCAATACACCAGTATTCCCGTCCGCTGCAACTTCTGCTTGACGGCTGATCGATACGACCCAACGGAATTCATTTTTATAAACATGCTGCACGTGGGAGGAGGAAATAACGGAGCTTCCACCCGCTTCCTTCGCCGAGATGTACCAGTCCTGATTCAATAGCTCGTAGTATTCATATAGCTTTGCATCATCTCGATCCGACACGATAGAACCATTCGTTCCGATGAATACGATAGAAGCTATATCATTTCGCGATTCCACCATTGCGCGTAAAAATTTACTCGTTTGCTTAACAAGCAGCCTTCCTTCCGGATCATATGGATCCGAAAGCTGCATAAGCCGCTGCAGTTCCTCATCACGTAAGGCGAGTTCAGCCATACTTTCCATATTTCCAATATAGGTTTGAATATTCGTATTAACCTGTTCGATGAGCTGAGAAGTATAATCGTAGGAGTTTTTTTTGACTGCGTCCGATGAAAGGATGAAGGTATTTGCGCTGAGTATGACTGTTGTACATATAATTAGACAGGAGAAGGTAATTGCGATATTCGTATGAATACTTTTAAATTGAAACAGCTTTCTCCCTCTCATGTTAAGCTGCTCTCTTTCATTACCAATCTATATTCCTTCGGTGTCATGCCGACATGTCGTTTGAAAATAACGCTAAAATATTGCGGATCACCATATCCAACACGCTCTGCGATATCATAGGCCTTCAATTGGGTTGAAATAAGCAGCTGCATCGCCTTTTCCATCCTCAGACGTGTCAAATATTCAACGAATGTACCGCCAGTTCTCTGCTTGAACAAGCTGCTGAAGTAGCTCAAGCTAAGAAACACTTGCTGACACACTTGGTTTAATGACAGCTCTGGGTTATTATAATGGTCGTTTATGTATATGATTGCGTCCTGAAGTTGCGTATTGTTG
Source organism: Paenibacillus sp. P4_A7 (assembly GCF_056402455.1). Taxonomy (NCBI): domain Bacteria; kingdom Bacillati; phylum Bacillota; class Bacilli; order Caryophanales; family Paenibacillaceae; genus Paenibacillus; species Paenibacillus sp. P4_A7. The sequence continues at coordinate 7,197 of NZ_JBFUHJ010000084.1, forward strand.
GCGGATGTGCGCTGCTCCGACAAAAAATGGATAACGCTAAAACATAACACCTCCAGCCAGCTTTTCATTTGTTCTACAGTCTTAATCGGAGGTATGGTAGAGAAAGGGTCCATGCCTAGCAGCTTCGAATCATCAAATCCCGTTTGTCCAATTAGATGAATAAACGCCGCCATGATCCGATGCATGTAGCCGATACAGCTGCTTGCAGTTGCACCAGACTGCTTTAGCTGTTCGAACCATTCGTCCATAATGTGAGTAATCTGCGAAGCTTTACCCGTTTTGAGAGCAGCAATCAACTTCCGTTCAAACTCAATATACGTCGTCTGATTAACACCAGTTCCAAATTCCATATCCTGAATAGAGATCACCTTACCGCCACCTAGCAAAAACCGATAATCAAGTGCTGAGCAGGCCTCCTGATAAGAGACCCGCAGCCCAGTGATTGAAGGGCTGACCCGCCCAACTCCAATAGAAACCTCGCGTTTCAAATACTTCTGAACCGACTGCCCAACATGATAAGCAGCCTTCTGCGCGGTAACCAAAAGCTCACCCGCTTCACCTCCGAGCAGAACCACGGCCTTATCATCACGAGTTTGGAACACGATGCCGCCATGCTCCTTCTCCACAATTTCCTGTGTGATATTGAACATTGCGAAACGAAGAAGTAGCGTATCCCCAGCTGCCTCCGTACCTTGCATAGCACTTTCATCCTCTAAGTCTAACAATAATGCCAAATAGGCAGAACCCTCCAGCGTTAATTGAAAGTACTGCAGCTTTTGATTAATTTCGTTGCTTGTCATTGGTATCGTAACCAACTTATCTAGAAACCGTTCACGCAGCAGCGGGAAGCTCTCATGCAGCCGTTGCCGCAGTGCCGTCATATCCTCCATAAAGGCTTGCTTATCATCGAGCTCCTGCTTTATTTTCAATAGGAATTCCGTGAATTCCTGCAAATTGATCGGTTTGAGCAGATACTCGCTAACTTTCAACTTGATCGCCTGCTTCGCATAATCAAAATCCTCATAACCAGTGAGAATGACAATTTTCAACTCGCGATACAGTTCACTTATTAAAGCCGTCAGCTCCAGCCCATCCATATAGGGCATATTAATATCGGTAATAACGACATCGGGCTGAAGCTTCTCGATAGCATCCAATGCATCCCTGCCATTATTGAAATCTCCGACAAGCTCAAAGCCGCAGTTCCCCCAGTTCGTAAGTTGCTTAACTCCATCTCTAACCTCATCTTCATCGTCTACGATTATGATTTTATACATCTGCTTAACTCCTCCAGACAACTGACCTATCAACTATGAATCCCTATGCAAAATAGTATCTTTATTTCTTACAACTTAAGTTCGATAGCGCTTACATAAATACCTTCCTATATCTCTTGCAACAGCAAAGCAGTAGACCAGTTCTACTCACTGGTCTACTGCTTATTCCTACTGTTCAACGTATAAATGCTTCTTTTATTATTCGTATAACAACGGCTTAATATCATCCGAATCGATATTCGTTTTATCATACCAGTGGAAGCCTGTGTCGATCATAGGCTCTACCTTCTCACCTTTTATCGCCTGCACAGCCGCTTTCACTGACCAATAGCCAATTCCAATTGGATCTTGTGTAATTGCGCCGGCCATTGTGCCGCTTCTAATAGCATCCATTTGCAGCTTACCGGAATCGTAGCCGATGACAGTAATTTTCCCGTTTTTGCCCATTTCATTTACTGCGTTGACGACACCGATTGCTGAGCCTTCATTCGCTCCAAAGAAGCCCTTCAGATCTGGATTTGCTTGCATAATCGCTTTAGCAAGGTCAGTCGATTTCAACTGATCACCGCCGCCGTATTGAATGTCTACGATTTTGATATCTGGGTATTTCGCTTTAATCTGGTTTTGAAAACCGTCACGACGATCAATACCAGTGCGGCTCGTTTGGTCATGTACAATAAGCGCAATATCACCTTTTCCGCCAATTAGCTCAGACATCTTATCCGCTGCAAGCGCCGCTGCCGCAATGTTGTCTGTCGCAGCCGTTGTTACAGGAATCGGACTATCTACACCAGAGTCAAAGCCTACGACTGGAATGTTTGCTGCTTTAGCTTTCTCAAGCAGCGGCGTTGCCGCTTTACTATCGAGCGCCGCAAAAGCGATGGCATCAGGCTTCTTGTCGAGAGCAGCTTGCAGCATTTCAATTTGCTTATCCACTTGGGTTTCTGTCTCTGGGCCTTCAAATGTAATTTCTACGTTCAGCTCTGTTGCCGCTTTCTCCGCACCTTGTTTTACTGCTTGCCAAAACTGATGCTGAAATCCTTTGGAAATGACTGGGATATAGAGCTTCTTATCACCGGATCCGCCTTTGTTATCATTAGTACCGGCAGAAGCAGGTTTATTCGTTCCTTTATCACCGCTGTTCGAACCGCAAGCACTAAGTGCCATAACTGTTGCTAGAAGGAACATTGCAATAATCATCCGTTTATTTCTTTTCAAAGCTAATCTCCCCTTACGTTCATTTAGTTGTATTAGAACCTCTCCAAGCCAATTAGGAGCTCGTCGAAGGAAATACCGAAATTACTGAGCGCGGCGTCTTAAAATATCAGCGTATACCGCTCCTATTACTACACATCCAACAATGACGACCTGCCATTCCTGGGGCACCGACATAATTCGCAGTCCATTCGTTAGAACGCTCATGATAAGCGCTCCTATAACCGTTCCGAGAATCGAGCCCTGCCCCCCGCTAAGTGAAGTACCTCCAATAACAACCGCAGCGATTGCTTCGAGCTCATAGCCGGCGCCTAAAGCGGGCTGCGCCGAGTTCAGTCGCGAGGCCATCATAATACCAGCGATACCTGCGAAAGCTCCGGTGATGACATAAATCATTATTTTCCAGAAGATAACGTTAACGCCGGATAGCCTTGTCGCTTCCTCATTACTGCCAAGCGCGAAATTATACCGTCCAATAATCGTCTTCGAAAGCAGAATGCTAGCGAAAACCGCTAATCCGAAAAAGATAAATACCGCGAACGGCACTTGGAATACCTTACCCATAGCAATCTTCGCGAAAGCAGGTGTGTCGTTAAAATAGATAGGCTTCGTTCCTGACACAACAAGCGACATTCCTTTGGTCACCATCATCATCCCTAACGTGGCAATGAAAGGCGGAATTTTCATTTTGGCAACAAGCCAGCCGCTTATGAATCCGCATAACGCTCCAGTCAATATCCCGCCGGCGATGCCAAAAGGAATAGGGAGGTCCCAGAATGTGATGACTACCCCTGTCATAACAGATGCGAACGTCATCACGGTGCCGACCGACAAATCAATACCCCCGGTAATAATAACGAAGGTCGATCCAAGTGCTAGAACGCCAATTACTGCGGTCGAGAGCATAATACCGATAATATTATCGAAGCGAAAAAAATTTTCCGAAGAGGCTGAAAAAAATATAACTAATAGAATGAGACTGGCAAATGCCAATATCTTTTGCGTTGCGCCTGATTTGATAGATACTGGCTTCGTTAATTCTGCTAGCTTCATATGGCATCCTCCCCCATTCGCATTGTTGCGTACGTCATAATCCTCTCTTGCGTCGCTTCCTCACTGCTAAGCTCGCCTGTAATTCGTCCCTCGCACATCACGATAATACGGTGGCTCATACGCAAGATTTCCGGCAGCTCCGAGGAAATCATAATGATGGACTTCCCTTGCTGTACGAGTTCATCAAGAAGCTTATATATTTCCGATTTGGCTCCTACGTCAATGCCGCGAGTCGGTTCATCGATCATCAGAATTTGGCAATCACGTGTCAGCCACTTGCCGATTACAACCTTCTGCTGATTTCCCCCCGACAGAAACTTCAAGCGCTGATTGATACTCGGTGTCTTAACTTGCAGTGATCCTACATACCGCTCTGCGTTCCGTTCCATCTTTGCCTGTCTCATCCACCCCAAAGGATTGCGGAAGCTGCGATATGCGGCAATTGAAATGTTCGTCTTCACGTCCATTTCAACAAGCAAACCAAACAACTTGCGATCCTCCGACAAATAGCCAATCCCATACCTCACTGCGTCATGCGGGCCTTTAATTCGTGCTTTCTCTCCATTAATAAATACTTCGCCCGAATCTACCGTATCTGCACCAAAAATCGCTCTAGCAACCTCTGTACGACCCGCCCCCATCAATCCCGCAAAACCGATAATTTCTCCTTTGTTCAAGTGAAAGCTAATATCCTTCAATATATTGCCACGGCTCAGTCCCTTTATCTCAAGCACTTTGATTGGCTCCTTAATGTCACCAATACTAGGCTTCGAAGTTGTATATATTTGCCTGCCAACCATCATCCCAATAATGGCGTCTATTGTTGTCTCCGATGTTTGAACCGTATCAACGTAGCAGCCATCCCGCATAACCGTAATACGGTTCGTAATTCGCTTCAGCTCCTCCATGCGGTGTGAAATATATACGATGCCAACGCCCCTCTCGCGGAGTTGATCAATTATTCGAAACAGCTCTTCAATTTCAGTATTTGTAAGCGCGGCAGTAGGCTCATCCATAATAAGCACCTCAGACTGAAAGGAAAGGGCCTTYGCAATCTCAACCATTTGCTGTTTTGCGACCGTTAGCTCCGATACCAGTGTACGTGGATCAAGCTTCAAATTCATTTTCTGAAATAAAACTGCAGTTTGCTCGTTCATCGCATGATCATCCAGAAATAACGGGAATTTCGCACGAGGCTCTCTGCCGATAAATATATTTTGAGCAATCGTCAAATCAGGCATCAAATGCAGCTCTTGATGAATAATGCTAATACCGAGATTTTGTGCTGCTTTTGTATGAGCAATGTCGACTTCCTTGCCTTTATAAATGATCTTTCCCGAATCCTTCGTATAAACGCCCGTCAAAATCTTCATCATTGTCGATTTACCAGCACCGTTTTCGCCGACTAAAGCATGTACCTCGCCCGCATTCAGCTCAAATCGGCATTGATTGAGTGCGAGCACGCCTGGGAATTCCTTGCTGATACCTTCCATAGATACTAGAACCTGACTCATCACTCTCACCCCAAATCGGTTTGTAAGTTAATTATATGATTTTGTTAATTTCAAATATATGGAGAAATCTCCTGTATAAAGTAGAGAAATTCACGTTTGTTTGGAAAGGCTTGCATACAAGCTTGGTTCGTTATTTTTTTCACCTCCAAGAAAATGAAAATAGGACCAACCAGAAGGAACTGGTTGATCCTACACATTTATATTACAAAAAGACTACTGAATTCAGCCCTCCGATCCTGCCACATTAACAGAACCGTACGTAAGAGACATTAAAATCAATCTAGTGTCACGCATAATGGCAAGAAGCGTAATGTCCTTTGCTCACTTCAACCAACTTTGGCTCATCCACCTTGCATTTTTCAGTCGCTTGAGGACAACGCGTATGGAACTGACAACCCTTTGGCGGGTTAATCGGGCTCGGCTGTTCGCCCTTTAACACAATACGTACACGTTCTGCTTCTACTTGCGGATCCGGAATTGGAATCGCCGACAGAAGAGCCCTTGTGTAAGGGTGGCGCGGATTATCATACAGCTCGCTGCTCTCCGCCAGCTCCACAATTTTGCCCAAATACATAACCGCTACTCGATCACTAATATGCTTGACCATGGACAGATCATGGGCGATAAACAGATAAGTCAGACCCATCTTGCGCTGTAGGTCCTGCATCAGATTGACGATCTGCGCTTGAATAGAAACATCCAGCGCAGAGATCGGCTCATCCGCTATAATAAACTTCGGGTCTACAGCCAACGCACGAGCTATGCCGATACGTTGGCGCTGTCCTCCGGAAAACTCATGCGGATAACGTGTTGCATGCTCAGGGTTCAGCTTGACCATATCAAGCAACCCTTCAACTTTGCGCTTTCGTTCAGCACGGCTGCCCGCCAAATTGTGAATATCCAGCGCTTCTCCAATAATATCAGTGACCGTCATTCGAGGATTCAACGATGCATATGGATCTTGAAAGATCATCTGCATACTGCGTCGCAGCGCCTTCAAATCCGCACCTCGCAGCTTGTAGATGTCCTTGCCCTCGAAAGTAACGCCTCCGCTTGTCGGTTCATATAGACGCATGATTGTACGTCCGGCCGTCGTCTTACCACATCCGGATTCGCCAACAACGCCTACCGTCTCTCCCCGTCCGATGGAGAAGCTTATTTCATTAACAGCTTTCAAAATATTACCTTTATCAAGATTGAAAAATTTACGAAGATCATTAACTTGAACTAATGGAGTACTCATGCCGGTACCTCCCGATTCGCGCTCGGATGAAGCATCCAGCAAGCTGCAGCATGGGAGTCGCTTCCCTTAATAGGGTGTAGGTCTGGGTCGTTATTTTCACATACTACCATTGCCTCTTCGCACCGAGCGCAGAAGCTGCAGCCTGTCGGTGGCCGAATCAGATCAGGCGGCGTACCGGGAATAGGAATGAGCGGTTCATCCCTGTTCCGATCAAGGCGTGGCAAGGAGCGAAGCAAACCCCGCGTATACGGATGCTGTGGGTTCTGAAAGATCTCCCACTTCGTGCCTGTCTCCACTACCCGGCCAGCGTACATGACGATGACGCGGTCGCATACGTCAGCAACAACGCCAAGGTCATGCGTTATCAGAATGATGGATGTGCCCATCTTATCCTGCAGTTCTTTCAAGACGCGCATAATTTGCGCTTGAATCGTCACATCTAGCGCTGTCGTTGGCTCGTCAGCAATCAGTAAGGATGGATTGCACGCCAGCGCTATTGCAATCATAACCCGCTGACGCATACCGCCTGAGAACTGATGAGGGTATTGCTTAATCCGAGATTCCGGATTGGGTATTCCAACAAGAAGGAGCATTTCAATTGCTCTTGCTTTCGCTTGTTCCGAATTTAAGCTCTGATGCTTGATTAGCCCCTCCATAATTTGGTTGCCAACCGTCATCGTGGGATTTAAGGAGGTCATAGGATCTTGAAAGATCATACCGATTTTGTTGCCGCGCACCTTCTGCATATCTTTCTCCGACAGGGACAGCAGCTCCTCGCCTTCGAACAAGACAGAGCCGTTCTTAATCCTGCTTGGAGGAGAAGGAATCAACCTCATAATCGATTGAGCTGTAACACTCTTCCCTGATCCGGATTCACCAACGATCGCAACGACTTCCCCCTTCTTCACATCGAAGCTCACGTTGCGGACAGCTTGTACTTCACCGCCGTATACGTCGAAGGATACACTTAAATCTTTCACTTCAAGCAAGGTCTTCATTAAGCCGCGGCCTCCTCTCAGCTAAACTTGTTGTTATTTTTTCAACTTCGGATCGAATGCGTCTCTAAGGCCATCGCCGAATACATTAAATGCAAAGATAGTCAAGCTCAGGAAGAAAGCAGGGAACAGCAGTCTCCATGGGTAAATCGTCATCGCGCGAATACCATCGTCAATCATCGTTCCCCAAGAAGCGATCGGCGACTGAACGCCAAGCCCAAGAAAGCTAAGGAACGCTTCAGTGAAGATTGCGCTTGGAACCRACAGCGTCAAAGTAACGAGAATCGGACCCATCGCATTTGGAATCAAATGACGGAAAATAATACGCATCGCGCCAGCACCTAGTGATTTGGACGCGAGAGAGTACTCTTGGTTTTTGAGCTGCATAATCTGACCGCGCACGATCCAAGCCATATTAATCCAACCCGTTATRGACATAGCAATGATAATAGTTAATAAGCTTGGATCCATGACCACCAGCAGCATGATAACAACAAGCAGATATGGAATCGCATACAAAACTTCTGAAAAACGATTCATTATCTCATCCACCTTGCCGCCGAAGTATCCCATAATGCCTCCATAGATGATTCCGAAAATCAAATCAATTAAAGCGGCGACTAAACCAACGAACAGCGATATTTGAGCTCCCTTCCAAGTTCTCTCTAGCAGGTCGCGGCCAAGATCATCGGTCCCGAACAAATGTTTCATGCTCGGCGGCTTGTTCGTATTCGTTAACTCAGTCGTATAATGATCGTTTGGGGATATGATTGGAACGAAGATAGCGCAAAGCATAATAGCTATAATAATCCAGAAACCGGTCATCGCTAATTTGTTACTAACCAATCTAATCTTAATATCTTGCCAAGCGGTCAGACTCTTGCGCCCAAATTGTTCCTCGCCTACTTGCTTTCGATTAACCTTTTCAAACATTTCCGGAGCAAGATTATCCACTGAATTAATATCTACTCTTCTCGACATGTACTATTTCCCCACCTTTCCGCCGGACGCCCTCATACGCGGATCAACAAACACATAGGCGACATCAGCTAAGAAACGGGTCACCATCAGAATAACGGCATAAAAAATCGTGATGCCCATAATCAATGGATAATCTCTATCTGTTACACTCTGGACAAAATACTTTCCGATTCCAGGTATCCCGAATATCTTTTCAATAACCACGGAGCCTGTAATAATTCCAGCCGTAAGGTAACCTAAGTACGTAACAACAGGCAGCATGGAGTTGCGCAGAGCATGTCGCATGACGACTACATAACCGGAAAGCCCTTTGGATTTAGCTGTTTTAATAAAATCCGCACTCAAAACTTCAATCATAGTAGATCTTAGTAATCTTGCGATAAAAGCAATTGGACCTGCCGATAAAGCAATAGTCGGCAATACGTAATCCATTGGGCCATTGAGCCCTGCTACTTCAAAGATCCTTATCTTAACCGCAAATACATATTGCAGCACGGGCGCCATAACCAAGCTCGGAATGGCTAACCCAATTACGGCAATGATCATCGCGAGGTTGTCCAAAAATTTACGGTGATACATAGCAGATATAATACCGAGTGCGCTACCCGCGACAATAGATGTAAAAATAGCAGAAAGACCTAGCTTCAGTGAGTAGTTGAAGGAGTCAGCAATCATTTTATCGACTGATTGAAACTTTTTCTTCATGGATATACCCAGGTCGCCTTTTACAAGGTTTTTCAAATAGGTACCGTATTGGACGATAAGTGGTTTATCCAATCCGTAATACGCTTTCAAATTTTTCTGGATTTGCTCACTTGTCGCTTTCTCTGATTGCATTGGACTGCCAGGAACGGCGTTCATCAGAAGGAAGGTTGCTGTTATAAGCAAAAACAGCGACAGCAGCATAAACATAAATTTGCCTATAATGTAGCGGACCAAGCCATCACCCACTCTCTATATCATTAATTGAATTTCAAAAAGGTATATATAGAAACTATATATACCCTTCCGAAACCAGTAATTCTAAGTTAGTTATTATAGATGAACAATAATGAGTGATCTACTTCTTGCTGCCGAACACCCAGTCTATGTGGCCTGCATAATCAGAAACTACATCCTTAAATCCATCTTTGACCATCGTTACAGTTGTGTAGTAGTAAAGCGGCAAGGCGCCCATGTCGTCTGCAAATGCGATTTTCTCAGCCGCAGCTATTTTGTCCAAGCCCTTCTTAATATCCGTAGTCAGTAGGGCATCATCAAGCAGCTTTGCTACTTCTGGATTGTTGTATTTGCCGTCGTTGTTGCCGGAAAGCGGGTGGATCAGATCATATGTGAAGTTGATCGGATGGTTGAAATCCGCGCCCCAGCCGGAACGTGCGATATCAAATTGACCAGCTTTTCTGGACTCCAGGAAAGTACCCCATTCCTGATTAGCCAGCTTCACTTCAACGCCGAGGTTGTTGCGCCACATGTCAACGATCGATTCCGCAATCGCTTTATGCGCATCATCCGTATTATAAAGCAGAGTAATTTCAGGAAGTGCTGTCAAACCGCTCTCTGCCAAGCCTTCTGCAAGAAGCTTTTTAGCATCCTCTATGTTCTCTTTGAAATAATCAGTGTCAGGGTACAATTCACGATAGAGTTTTCCATCAAATCCAGCGATACTTGGCGGCACTAGTGCAAATGCCGGCTGTTGATTCGCTTTTGTGACGTTGTCGATCAACGATTGACGATCAACAGACATTGCGAATGCTTTACGTATCTTAGTGTTGTTAAACGGTGCTTTCGATGTGTTGAACAAGTAGTAGTACGTCGATGCGACTGCTTTGATATTTGCTTTCTTATCCTTAACAAGTTGTTGTACTCTGTCAGTAGGAACGGAGCCTGCTTGAGCACCAATCCAATCGATTTTATCCGTTTCGAACAGGTTGAATACCGTGTTTGTATCATTAATTAACGTAATCGTTACTTTGCTGAAATTAACAGCGGACTTATTATAGTAGTCTGGGTTTTTCTCAAGCACAAGCTTATCCTCATGCTTCCATTCTTTTAGAAGAAACGGCCCGTTAGATACGATCGTATTGGCTTCTGCTGCCCAATCTGGCTTTCCTTCGACCGACGCTTGGTGAACAGGCAGATAGGTGTAGTGGGAAACAAGGCTAATGAAATACGGGGTAGGCGTATACAGTTTTACTTCCAATGTGTGCTCGTCCAATGCTTTTACGCCCAGCTGATTCAGGTCAGTGATTTCTTCTTTGTTGATTTTTTCTGCATTTTCAAGGTAGTAAAGCATGTATGCATAATCAGAAGCCGTTTCCGGTTTCAGCGTACGCTGCCATGAATATACGAAGTCGTTCGCTGTGACGGGGTCGCCATTGCTCCATTTCACATCGTCGCGCAAAGTGAACGTGTACGTTTTTCCGTCATCAGAAATTTTCCATTTCTTAGCAATTGCTGCTTCAGGTTCTCCCGCTGTGTTCAGACGAGTCAAACCCTCATACAATCCCGCAGCAACGATACTGGACTGCGCGTCCGTCATAGTTGCAGGATCCAAGCTTGGTGGCTCACTTCCTAGTGTGAAACGGAACTCTTGAGAACCTTTTGACTTTCCTCCGTCGCTTGTACATGCCGACAACAGCATGCTGAATGCAACCACAAAAACTAATATCAATTGCGCCGGCTTCTTCAATCTCTCTTTCACATACATCAGCTCCCACTTTTCATATCATTTTTTAAAAACTACTAAATAGGGGTTAAGATGAATTGCAGTGAAACATCTAGCAAATACTTACAAAAAACTAGAGATTAAGATTAATTCCGCTAACAATTGTAATAACCTTGACACGGAGAATATACATCCACAATTATACAATTGTCAACACTAAATATTATTTCTGTAAAAATATATGCTGCAATCCCATGCTTATGTTTCATTTGTCCTGTTTGAATGATTTATAAAGAGGCAACTCAGCACCCGAATGAAAACGCTTTAATACATTAATGCGAATTTGCATTACTACGTACAAGCATTGATACGTATAAGCATTAACGCATATTTGCTCTAAACCAGCTTCAAAATAATGTACAAAAAAATTCTAGCCTAACCCACAAGATACTACATGCTTCGTCTCTTTTTTATCACTTAAAAAAGTCTATATCAACCTGTTTCCCTCAATCCACGAACACTAATAAATAATATCAAGTTAATTTATTTATACGTTATTAATGTAATATTATTCAATATATTTAATTTACCAGAATCTCATTAAAAGAGGAGTAACTGGGACATTTACTATAGAACAGAGGCTATATCAATCGGTCGTGGAACGAATAGGAAGAAGATATAC
>NZ_JBFUHJ010000085.1:0-18739 GCF_056402455.1 Paenibacillus sp. P4_A7
CCTCCTTATTTACCCAAGTATTTCTTGAAAAACTTGCCGATAATCGAGCTTGTGAAGGATATAGCCGGTTTAGGATCACTCCAGCTCCAGATCGCATAAGCTTTTGGTTTAAATAAAGATTTAACAACTTGTCCAACAGTAAGCTGTTTGGTTCTTATATAGCCTCGAATTGCCAGCATATCCTCATATCCGTACCAGAATACGCGATTCGTGTCTTCTCTGACGACTTTTGGCGGAGGTACAATGTTACCTGTCAGCTCTTGATACGTGATGTAAGGAATATTAACGCCGACTTTATATAAAAGGTTGTTGAGGTTTGTAATTCGACAATTAATCTCAATTAAATAGAATTTTCCTGTTTCAGCATCCTTCTTAAACTCGATTTCAGCAAAGCCCTTCCATTTCATCTTCTCAAGAAAAGGGGCGCCAATGTCGAATAATTCGGGCACATACTTCTGTCCCGTATAGACGGATGCCCCGAAATTGATCGGATATTGGCGAAATTTCTGGCAGGTAACCCAATGTGTCACTTTGGAGTCTTGGTTTAAATAAGCATCGAAAGTATACATATGGTCATCAAAGCCCGGAATAATACGTTGAACGATAACTTCCAAACGTGCCTCACTTGCTGTTTTTAAAGCTTGTTCAAGTTCTGCTCGATTGTTTACTTTAAATAGCTTCTTTCTAAACTTTGCTACAAAGGAAGGGGAGTCGGTCGGCTTAACAATACATGGATACTTAATAATTTGATCGATCTTCTCAAAGAAATTATCCTCATTAACTCGAACCGTCTCAGGTACTGCGACACCATTTTCTAATGCCAAGCGCTGTAACACTTCTTTATTCATCATGCTTGTATATATGCCTGGCTCGTTCTGTGGAATAAGATAATACTCTCTTAGCTCTTCCAAATACTCATCGACAACTTCCAAATACGAATCATGACAAGGAATAAGGACGGGAGGGGCACTTTGTTGACGGGCGTACTCTTTCAAGAAATCAATAAAGGCTCTCGTGTCTTCTTTATAATGTGGGGAAACAAGCCGCTCTGATGTATATTTAGAATCAGCGCCATAATTATGTACGGCAGAATAATCAACAGCGACAGTATGAACGCGATGGATACCTAGGCACCGAATTGTGCTTAAACCAATATAATAATTGCAACCTAATATTACTGCTTTATTTTTCACCAAAAAGCACATCCCGCTATCTAAATTTAACAATAATTCTGACTCTCTTATCGTAATGTTGTTAATAATTTTACTTCATAGCTTATTATAATACAAATCGATTTATTTCAAAAATGGCAGCCATTTATGCGAATAAAGTACTCCCTATTTACTTCTATTTAGTAATGACAATTCTGTTTGCTTAATCCATTTTTGATAACAAAACATTCTCATGGTAAGATCAAAGTAGTATTAAAGTACTATAAAATGGGTGACGTGGTAGCCAAATGTCGAATTATGCCTGAAAATTATCTACGTTCATCGACATTTTTTTACAAACTCCTTACATCGCAAAGAGTATAATAGGAGCATTACCACACGAGTGCTAGATAAGGAGCGTGCCCCGAAGCGAGCTATGGACAAAAAACATTTGCTTAGACAATTGCAATCGCTGCGGCTAAAGCTTCATGAAATAGCGGAAGCGCGTGGCAGCTTAACAGATCCCGACGTCCTGGCTATTAGCGAAGAGGCCGATGAACTTATTGTTGCCTTACAGCATATGCAGCGAAACGAAAATTCACTTATTCCTATACGTCGCGACAATATGTAAAGTTACTATCGATTTCGAAGTCGACGGAAAAATTGTGTTAACAGTGATGCGCATTCAGACATAAGAACACCGCTAGTGAGCTCCGTTTCGTGATTGAAACGGGGCTCTTGCAGTAAATTCATAAGTGTTCCAGCGCAGCCTGCCTTTGGATCCGTAGTTCCGTAAACGACACGTTTAATGCGGGACTGAACGAGTGCGCCGGCACACATCGGACAAGGCTCTAGTGTAACGTAAAGCGTACAGTCTAATAATCTCCAAGCACCTATACGTTCACAAGCATCGCGAATGGCTATTATTTCGGCGTGTGCAGTTGGATCATGAGTGGTTTCCCTTAGATTATAACCTCTGCCAATGATTTCATTATTTCTAACAATGACAGCCCCGATAGGAACTTCTCCGATTTGCTCGGCTTTGTTCGCTTCGGCGATGGCTTCCAGCATCCAGTTTTGATCTTCAAGCTCTCTAATCATATGGAATAACCTCTTTTCTATAGTCATTATACAACGAACAAATATTCTGTTGTTAACAGGTGGTGGATAAAACTGTGGATAACTATGCTGATATACACATATCTACCCACATATTATTAAGGTCTGTGCACAATTTTTGTGCATAATGTGTACAACATGTTAATAACTTAGTTTTGTTGTTAGCTTATGTTGGATATCAAATCAGGACATAAGTATGGATTGAATATGATCACCGAGCCAAAGGATGTGTCGTTCAATGTCAATTAAGATGAAGTTCTCTGTCTTGATTACGTTAATTGTATTGACGTTTTTCATCATTTACAATATTTTGAACGAAAATTATATGATCAAAAATATACGAAAACAAATAAAAATTGAGATGGAAGATACATCGATACATGTAACACAATTTTTTACGGACTATGAGAATCGATTGGAAACAACTCCGGATCAGTTGGAAGATGGTTACTGGGGCCCTGAGCATATCTTTGACATTGTAAAATCATTAAATGCAAATATAAAGGAAATAACTATATTTGATCAAGCAACATCGACTGTTCGCTATGGAACGTACAATTATTTGGATGCGAGTGACTATAACATTATAAAAGGAACGAAGAATGAGCAATTTGTTCTTCGTCATTTTAAAATTGATGAAAATGAATATTATAGGAGCTACTATAAGCTCGAGCAATTTGATAATCTAACAATAAGCATCTTATATGATGGAGCAAGAGTTAAGAATCTAATAGATGAGAGCCGAGACCATACTTTTTTTTATACCAGCATAAGTATACTGCTGGTGCTCATTATAAGCTATTGGCTGGTAGGCGCAATGATTAAGCCTTTAAAAGATGTTTTATGGAAAGTCAATGAGGTTTCCTCAGCGAGGTTTCATCAACCGATTCGAATAAAGCGTAAGGACGAGTTTGGATTACTGGCGCTAAAGATTAATGCAATGTCACAGAATTTAAGTATTTACATGGACAAGCTGCGCAAAGCATTTGAAGAAAACAGGCGCATGAAGGATCATCTGGAGTCCTTTATCAATCATACGAATGATGCTATTCACCTAATTGATCTTGAAGGCAAAGTTATTCAGGTGAATCGTGCTTTTGAGACGCTGTTTGGCTATGATCAAGAGGATGTCATTGGTCTTATAGATCCGATTCTACCGAGCTCTTATAAACAAGAGATGCGAAGTATGCAAAACCAATTGCTGGCGGGCAAAGCACTTCCTACGCAGGAAGCGATGCGTGTTACGAAGGCTGGCGAGCTGATACCGGTAAGTGTAACGCTTTCTTCTATACGTGATACGGACGGAACGATACGAGCGTTCGCGAGTATATCGCGGGATATGCGCAGCCGAAATAAAATGGAGGAGCTGCTGCGCAGGTCAGAGAAGCTTACAACCGTCGGGCAATTGGCTGCTGGGGTAGCTCATGAAATTCGTAATCCACTTACGACATTAAGAGGGTTTCTTCAGCTTCAGCAGGAGAGTAATAAGTTGTCTCAATCACATGTAACCCTGATGCTGTCTGAGCTTGACCGCATTAACTTTATTGTTGGAGAATTTCTCATTTTGGCTAAGCCTCAAGCTACTAAGTTCATAACAAAGGATGCCCGAAATGTGCTGCAGGATGTCATTTCGTTGCTTAATAGTGAGGCGCTGCTGCATAATATAGAGTTCCGTGTATTTTTTACAGAAGACGAATGTCTACTTTTGTGTGAAGAGAATCAATTGAAGCAGGTATTTATTAATTTGTTGAAAAACGCAATAGAAGCTATGCCTAGCGGCGGGCTGATCCATATCCAAGCGTCCCACAGACGGGATCATATTTCCATAAAGGTAACGGATGAAGGCATAGGTATTCCGGAAGATATGATTCCGAAGATCGGTGATCCCTTTTTTACAGGCAAGGAGACAGGGACAGGTCTTGGCATTATGATTAGCCAGCGCATCATTAACAGCCATCGTGGAACGATGGATATTCAAAGTCAGGTTAATGTCGGTACAACTGTACATATCCTTCTTCCGGCTTTGAAAGAATCACAAGGAGACGGTATACTGGTGGGATAGGCAGATACGGAGTTTCAGGTAGAGATATAAAAGGAGGAATCGGATATGGGAAGCCACTCTAGCCGAGAAGGAATTGACCCAAACGTACCAATTGCAGTAACAGACCAGGCAGGCTACACTTGTTTGCTGGCTGGGGCAACGGGTCTAGTCGGTTCGGCATTGCTTGTGCAGCTCATGGAGGATCCTATGGTAAGACAGATTACCGTGCTTACAAGGCGCCCGCTCGATTTTATGGAGTCGGGACGAGCTCATCGTTTAAATAAGCTTAAAGTAATTATTACCTTATTTGATGATTTGGATCAATCATTAGAGGATGTCAACGCCGATGTGGTATATTGCACGCTAGGGACGACAATTAAAGCGGCTAAGACACGAGAAGCATTCCGCGAAGTGGATTATGAATACCCACTTGCTTTAGCACGATGGGCAAAGCGTAATGGTGCTTCTCATTACGCTGTCATTACCGCTATGGGAGCTTCGACAGCCTCCAAGTTTTTCTACAGTAGAGTCAAGGGAGAGCTGGAGGAGTCGCTAGCTAGCCTGAAGCTGCCGATGGTACATATCTTTCAGCCGTCTTTATTGCTTGGACAAAGACGGAATATGCGAATGGGCGAGTCAATTGGCGGATGGGTCTTCAAAGGTTTACAGTTTACTATGGTAGGGCCTTTGCGTAAGTATCGACCCATTAAAGGCGAAGATGTTGCTCGAGGTATGATTCAAGCTGTAAGTCAGAGCTTGATGAAGAAGTCTATACAATCAACGAGCCAAGCAGCAAGTGTTAAATATTATGTATCACATGAAATTGCCAATTTGGCAGTACATTCAACGAGGTGAAACAGCTGTGAGAATTAATAAGTTCATAAGTGAAACGGGATATTGCTCAAGGCGTGAAGCGGATAAGCTGGTGGATGCTGGTCACGTAATGATTAACGGGGTTACAGCGGTGCTGGGGAGTCAAGCGGAGCTTGGAGATGACGTCCGTGTCCATGGACAAAGAATTGGCGAGCAGAAGCGTCATGTGTACATTGCGCTGAATAAGCCAGTAGGAATTACGAGTACTACAGAGCTGCATATTAAAGGAAACATCGTTGATTTTGTCGGGCATGAAGAACGTATTTTTCCAATAGGCAGGCTGGACAAGGACTCTGATGGTTTAATTCTGCTCACGAATGACGGCGATGTAGTTAATCCGATATTGCGTTCGGAAGGGAAGCATGAGAAAGAATATATTGTAACGGTAGATAAGCCTGTTACAGCTGCTTTTGTGCAAGGAATGTCGAGCGGAGTGCATATTCTTGGAAGTATGACATTGCCTTGCCAAATAACGAGAGTGACGGACCGTAGTTTTCGAATTGTGCTGACAGAGGGGCGTAATCGGCAAATTAGAAGAATGTGTGAAGCGTTTGGCTATCATGTGAGGAAGCTTCAGCGGTTGCGGATCATGAACATAAAGCTTGGCGGGTTGGCGCTTGGAAAGTGGAGAGATTTGACAGAGGAAGAGAAAGAGACACTGTTTCAGACATTAGGCTATAAGCCAGTATGAGTAGTGATGAGTAGCTATCGAACAAGAAATGCCCTAAACCGACGCTGTGAGCGATTCGATGTAGGGCATTTTGTTATTCGTTACTTCGTAACAGGCAGCTTCTGGGTGTTTGTATCGTCGATGTAGGTGTTAATGATATTCACTTCTACACGACGGTTTTTGGCTTTACCTTGGGCGGTTTTGTTCTCTGCAACGGGACGATATTCACCATATCCAATTGCGCTGAAGCGTTCTGGATTTAACTTTTTATTCTCAAGCAATATATCCATAAAGCGAATAGCCCGCATGGAACTTAAATCCCAGTTCGATTTAAAGGAAGCATTAGATATTGGCGTGGTATCCGTGTGTCCAGATACGATAACCTCATATTCAGGGTACTGCTGCAGCATCTTGCTGATAGCGATAGCAAGCGCTTTGGATTCCGGCTTCACCGTTGCTTGAGCAGGAGCGAACAATGCATTATCACTAATTGTAATCATAAGCTGTGATAGATTAAGCTTCGTTTCCAGCTCGGATGTCAGGCCGTTCTTCTCGATATAGGCATCGACCTTTTTCTTAAGATCATCCAGCTTCTTATGCTCTTGCTCCTCAATTGCTGCTCGGGCTTCCGCCGCCTTTTTCTCTTCTCGCTCCTTTTTGTCGCCTTGACTGCCGATGTCTTCTAGTTTTTTCTCGTGATCTTCACCTGTTTTCACTACGCTGGTGTTTTCGAGAACACCGCTGCCATTGCTGAGCGCGATACTGAATGCTTGTGACATATCTTCGAATTTCTTCACATCGACGGAATTCATAGAGTACAAAACAATAAAGAGTGCTAGCATTAGAGTTAGCAGGTCGGCATATGGAAGCAGCCATGATTCGTCGACATGCTCTTCGTGTTCCTCGTGTCTATGCTTTCTGCTCAACGGCCCCTTCCTCCTTCTCCTTAAGCTTCAGTCTTTCCGTCGGCGTAAGGAAGACAGATAGCTTCTGATTAATAGCAATTGTAGATACACCGGATTGGATAGAAAGTAGGCCTTCGACCATCATCAAACGAATTTGTATTTCTTGTTTGGACATACGCTTCAGCTTATTAGAGATCGGGTGCCAAAGTACGTAACCTGTGAATATACCAAGTAGTGTGGCAATGAATGCTCCAGCAATGGCGTGAGCAAGCTTTGTCATATCACTCATATCGGCAAGCGCCGCGACCAAACCGACCACGGCTCCAAGTACCCCGAGCGTTGGCGCATAAGTACCTGCTTGTGTGAAAATGAGTGCCCCAGCCTTATGGCGATCCTCTGTTGCCGCAATATCCTCTAGCAGGACATCACGCACGAAGTCCTGATCGTTGCCATCAATAATCATACGCATACCATTCCGTAGGAATGTATCTTCAATTTCATCAACCTTAGCTTCAAGAGCTAGTAATCCTTCACGACGTGTAATGGAAGCCCACTCCATGAAGCTTTGAATAAGTGCGTCACGCTGAGGCAGTTTTTGTTCAGTGAATACCATTTTAAAAAGCTTGCCTAGTTTGGAAAGCTCCGACATGGGAAAGGCGATCATAATACAGGCTACCGTGCCTAATATGATAATCATAAATGCGGCAGGATTCAAAAGAGCCGAGAGGTGTGCTCCTTTTAAAACCATCCCTCCTAATACAGCGACAACACCAAGTACAAGTCCTATAATTGTAGAATTTTTCATCATACACCCCGTCCATTACATTTTCGACATTTATCTACTTCTCTTATTATCGTCAAATGGGTATTCTGAGATTAGAGTAAAAGAAACCTTTTGAAGATGAAGACGTTAAAAAGATGAAAATGCGGTAAAATAGTAGGGAGAAGATTACAAAAATGACGAAATTAAAGGTGGTTCTAATCAAATGGGTGTAAAACATGCGCGAGAATATGTAGATATTTTGAAGGATTTAACAGTAGCGGTAGCGGAAATTGAGAATTGCTATACTTTTTTTGAAATGGAAGAAGAAGAGTGGGCCGTGCTGCCTGCCGACGATCGTCATGAAGTGTTGGAAGCATTAGCGGATGATGTGTTTTTTGGTCTCGGAGAAAATCCGGTAATTGCAGTGGGCATTGGGTTTGTCACGTATAACAGTAAGCATCACGTTATTGAAGTTTCACAAGACGATAAAACGACCCAACTGATCAGGTTGGTCTAACTGAGTAAGTGCCAAACTATGATGCTGCCCGATGCGCTTGGTCTTGACGGTGAAATATTAGCCGCTTTTTATCAACCTATTATTGCGATGGATACTAGAAGGATCATGGGTTACGAAGTGCTGGGAAGAGCTGTTAAAGGCGATTTGATTCGCAGCCTTGGCCCTTTCTTTGGCGATGAAGCGGTATCGTAAGATGATCACATCAACAAATATGGGATTGATCCGCGGCGCATTGTAATTGAGATAACAGAGGAAAGCTTTCTAGGCTCGATGGAGAGACTGCGGACGGTTGTGGATATTTACCGGGTAAGAGGCTGCTTAGTTGCCATAGATGATGTAGGCAGCGGATTCAGCAACATGGACCGAATCGCACAAATCCAACCTAATTTGCTCAAAATAGATATTCATATGATCAAGAAAAGCGCGACGCACGATGGTTATTTTGGCGTGCTGCGCTCCTTCTCAGAATTAGCAGAGCAAATAGGAGCTTAGCTGCTCGTGGAGGGCGTGGAGACACGCGAGGATTGGCAGAGACAGGCGGACAAACTCGCTGAACAGCTTATTGAGAACGTTCAGACTGGCGGTTATCCAGAGCGAGTGGATGAATGGATTGAGGAGCTTCTGTCGCAGCTTGACGATGATTGTATTCGCGTATACTTATGTAACGATGAAGGCATTCAGTTGTCTTCTAATTACTGCCGTGAGCAGGGTGATAAGTGGCGGCGTGAAGAACAATTCCGAGGCGCCAACTGGAGCTGGCGACCCTACTTTGTTCCTAATTTAGTTCAGCTTAACGAAAGCCGCCTTGCAACTGTGTCACGTGCATATACCGACCTGGATTCACATGCTTCGATCAGAACAGTATCGGTGTTAGTTGCTCCAGGCCTTTTGTTTTTTGAGGACTTGAAGGTTACAGTGCGTGGAGCGCAGCATCTTTAACAGTCACTTGCGAGCTCAAGAACCATGCAGTGGCATTCAGCGATGCCAGTAGGCGTTGAACGTGAATACGTATCTGTAATGTGGAAGCCAACCTGCTCATATGCACGGATTGCCCGTGTGTTCCAGACTAACACTTCAAGATCGATTTCGTTCTGGGGTGAACGTCGGCGTGCTTCACGGATGATTAGTTCGGTGAAAGCGGGTCCTAGCCCTTGGCCACATAGATCGGGTCGTAGGCCTAACCCAAGTCTAGTTACACCTGTAATTGGGAAAAACTGAGCAAAGCCAATTAAACCGAACTGGCTATCCAGAACGGCGGCATATTGCTTTTCACGGAGGACGGAATCGCCAAATTCGATCCCGTCCTCTTTCATTTGCTGCCAAGACGGCCATTGATAAATGTGAAAGGGCGGATCGTAGACCCATTCACATATTTGAATGGCATGAGAAGTATCTAAAGGATGTATAGTCATAGCAAGCGGATGTCGTTTATAATAGGTGGAGCTAAAATCGTGTGTCACGAATGGCATACCTCCGGTTGGAATTCTATTCATTTTGTGTAACAAGGGCCAAACAGATTTATTATAACAGATAGATATAATAGGACGTACGCATATAAGGGGATTCATGGAATGAGAAAGCTAATTTGGTTAGGCTGCTTGTCCTACTTAATTATCGGAATTGCGCATGTAGTGGGCGGAACCGTATTGGAGCAGTTGATTGAGCATTATGGATTGACCTACAAGGACGGCGGACAATGGATTATGAATCAGTTCCTCGGGTTTCTGGTAGGGGTTATGCTCGCTCCCTCGATCACATCGAGATTAGGCAAGAGAGGTGCAGTGTTTGTAGCTATTGGCTTGCTTATGTTGAGTGAAGCGGCGTACAGTCTTTTATTGCCATGGGGATGGATGCTTAGTATTGCCTTGTTCGCTGGTTTTGGATTTGGTATGACAGAGGCTGTAGTCGGAGCTATGATTATAGATATGACTAAAAACGGAAAAGCAACGGCAATGAGCCGTTTGGAAACTTTTTTTGGCGTTGGCGCCTTAGTTATTCCGATTGCGGCAGCGTATTTAATTCATGAGAACGCGTGGCAGGTTGCTTTTCCTATTATAGCTGCGATGTCCGGCATAACGTTCGTGCTTTGGCTGACGCTATCTTTCGACGAGCTGGATGATCAGCTTGGCTACATACCGAAGGAGAGGAATCGAAGTGATAGCGTTAAAGGGGAAGAAGCATCACTTCATGCCCCTGCAGCGGACAGGTCAGTATTTTTTGGCTATCCGCGCCACGCCTTACCTTTTCTTCTACTATCAGCTTTATTTTTTATGTTCTACGTCGGTATGGAGATGAGTTTCTCCAACTACTTGCCATCCATTCTAATCGTTCGATCTGGGGTAGGAGAAGCAAATGCCGCAGCAGCTTTGAGTATTTTTTGGGGATCAATGGTTCTAGGGCGTCTGTTCTCAGGGATGCTGGCTGAGCGAATGGGTTACTCTCGTTACTTATTCTTAGCAATGGCAGGGGCGTCTGTCGTATTTCTGCTCATGTCATTAATGGGCGAGCTCAGCTGGATGTTGGTACTTATTGGACTTAGCGGTTTGTTGTTCTCCGGTCTATTCGGGGTTGCGCTTGTATATGCGAATATACTCATCCCGGGTATGACGGAACGAACAACGAGTTTGCTGGTGGCATTTGGCGGCTTAGGCGGTGCTCTTTTTCCAAGGCTGACAGGCTGGTTTATGGATCAGTACAATGTACAAACGACGTTATGGTACATTAGCGTGTTCGTTTTCCTGATGCTCGTTATGCTGGTAGCTATGCTTGTACTTGGAAAAAGGCAGTCACAGCGGCTGATGGAGGTTGCTATACAGAAGTAAGCAATTGAACGAATGAATAAATATATAAATATATAAGTAAATCATAGTTTTTTTAAAAAAAACCTTCACGACTGCTTAATAACTAAGCGGCTGTGAAGGTTTTTAATATTTCACCGTGAAAGAGCTTACGCAGCCAAGGACGGCGAATGTCTTTTACGATTTTTTGGCACGGAGCTAATTTAAAATGGTTTTGTAGACGTCAATTGCAYGTGCTCTAGATGCTTTCAAATCAACGATGGCGCTGCTAAGCGGTTTGTGGATCACCTTGTCTGACAAATGAGCGAGGTGTGGCATCCAGCGCCGAATATAGCTTCCGGAGGGATCGTGTGTCTCTGACTGTGTTGCAGGATTCATAATACGAAAATAAGGTGCCGCATCATAACCGAGGGATGAGCACCAAAGCCAGCCGCCTCGATTGAGGGTATTATCATAATCATTTAAGTGCAATCGGAAATACTGTTCGCCCAGTGTAAAAGGACATAGCAGGTTTTTGGTCAAAAACATCGCAGTTACCATCCGCAGTCGATTCGGGAGCTCGCCCGTCCGGTTAAGCTGAGTCATTGCGGCATCGATAATAGGTATGCCGGTCGCACCGGCAGCCCATGCATGGAAGCTGTCGCTCGATAGAGCAGAAAAATCAAATAGATGCTCATAACGGAAAAACTGGTCATGATACTTAGCTTGATATAAATAAAAGTCACGCCATGCCAGCTGCCTAAGCCATGCGTCCGCGCCTGGCAATCCAAGCGTGGTCTCATAGGCTTGACGTGCTGAAATAGCTCCCGTATTCAAGAAACGAGAGAGACCGCTCGATTGCTCTTCAGCGTAAGCATCACGGCTATTCGCATAGATGGCTAATCGTTCTCGAACAAATCGATCCAGCTTGCCAGTGGATTTAGCGGGGCCATATCCGGCCGTCGACTCACCAAGCGCACAAGAGGCATGATTAGGCAAGGAGAAGCGGGATGAGATACTTCCACTTATTTCACATAACGTAGTAAGGTCGTGAATGGTTGCTGTGCCCATAGGGGTATAACTTTGCAGCATGTAGCTGCTCCACATTCGGTAGAATGGCGTAAATACTTTGTAGGGTTCAGAGCGTCTAGCAAAAGCTTGAAAGCTCTCTAAATCAGCAAGCGACGCATCCTCAATAGACAACCAGCGACTGCCTAGCTTAAACGCGGCTTGCTGCAGCCTCTCATCGCGGCTGCGGGAGTAGGGGGTATAGTCTGCATGCACGATAATCTCATCAATGGAATGCTGTTGCAGCAGCGCCTCTACGATCTCTACTGGATCGCCGTATAAAACATGCAATTCTTTCTGAGCTTCGGAGTAGCTATGCAATAAGGAGGCTGCTTGGCCAATGAAATTACGTCCACTATGGCTTGTGAGCTGACCTTCACCTGTTAAAATCGGATCTAATATAAGTAAATGGATGCCCATTGTATTCTTAGTGCGTAAATAATCAAATGCGCGGAGATCGGAAACGCGCAAGTCCTTGCGATGAATAAATAAATACATCGGATATAGCTCCCTTCAAAGCAGCAGGTTATAAGCTTATCCCACTCATCAGTGAAATAGAAACAACAAAGCCGCATGTGGTTTGTCGACAAGGACAAACTACTGCGGCTTGGCTGTAAGAACTTACTGTAGCATCCTAGGTAGAAGGGTGCTTACTCTACTTTATTGTTCGTCAGCAAATTTCTCGAAAGTGTCCATTGACATCACACGACGTGCTGTCACGAAACGTTTCTCATAATAAGAGGAGTCAAGTTTGTCTGTTACTACCCCTCTGGATGTGGAGGCGTGTGCAAACTTACCATCTCCAATATAAATGCCAACATGGGATATAGCGCCATTATTGCCGCCAGACGTGTCGAAGAACACGAGATCTCCCGCAATTAGGTCTGCTTTAGCGACCTTCTTGCCTGACTTACCTTGGGATGTAGATGTACGGGGAAGATCCACGCCCATTTTATCGAACACATAGGTAGTAAAACCGGAACAATCGAAGCCTTTCGACGTATTTCCTCCACCTTTGTACGGGCTACCAATAACATCATTGATATATCCGTCTAGTTTGGAGTCTGCGAAAACGCTTCCCGCTTGAAAAGTAAGGATGAGTACTAAACCTAAAAGTAATGCGCTAATCTTCTTCAATTGTAAAGCTCCTTCCAGTGCCGACGAGGTTAGCTGTGGGGTTCGGTTGAAGGTTCCCTATGATTCCTCAGGCGCTGAACGAGTCAGACGTCGGAATCAATTCACCCAAAGTGGTTCCCCCGTTTCCCGTTAGGGAATTTGGCAGGTTTGTATTGCTTTGAAGAATTATTCGATTATTTTCATTGATCTCCTGCCTTTACTGTTAATTTCTAATAATTCTCATGGAACTTTCTGACTAAAAGGTTCGTTTAAACATTTTTCATGTAATATAAACATCTTTGAGTAGTTCTTTCTAACTAAAAAGGAATAACTCAATTTCATTAATTATGTATACACTCCTTAAAATATACCGAATAGACCGGTAGCTCCTTTGCTGCATGGACAAGTTGAAATAGCTAGAAAGCACGATTCTACGCGGTTTTACATTGAAAGATTAGAAAATTTTCATACTAAAAAGCCTCTCAACCTACGCTGCAGCGCAGAAAGGGAGGCTCTAATAACTAGTTATTTCATTTGCAAGGAATCGTACTGCGTTGCGATCGTCCATACCTTCATAAGCGTGCGTACTAGGTTATAGCCTTGATGTAGGATGAGTGCGAACAGTCCGGCCCAGATTAGCGATAGACTTGTAACGACGAGTCCAATTCCTGCACCGATAGCCCACATGATCAACGAGATGGAAGCATAGGTAAGGAAGTTTTTGATGGAATGCCATAAGTAGCGGAACACGCCCTCGCCTGATACAGCACCGAATTGCATCGCTAGAAAAAGCAGATGAAGCACTGTTGCCCATAGAATCCATATTACGGTACTAGGAAGCATCGTTTGTAGTAGATTGGGTACCGAGCCGCTATGCAAAAAGGAACCGAAGGCGCGTGGCAGCAGCCACCAAGCAGGAGCTAACGTAAGTACAGTTTCCACCCAGTATAAGAGCAGAACGGGCTTCCAGGCCTTCTTAATGCCTTCAAGGAAACGGGTGCTGCCGTTACTTCTGGCTTGGTGCAGAGAATAGAATAGTCCGGCATTGAACAAAGGTGTCAGCAGCATCCGAATGGCGAACAGTCCACCAAGCATCCATAAGTAGGGAGACACCAGATCCGTTTTGATTAGCTGAAACTGGGCTTCTGTCATGAACAGCTGAACGGCGTTATCAGATGGAGAAGCGCTGGGGAAACGTCGTAATAGCGGCGCTACGACAGAATCAATAAAACGGTACAGAAAGAACCCCCAAAGCAATTGATACAGAAAAAGTAAGATCACGAGATAAAAATGTTTGACTGCCAGGGACCAGCCTTGCTTCATATATATCTTCATCTTTTATCGCTCCTTGAACCCATATACTTACCAGCTGAATGACCCAAGCAGCCCTTCAATCAATTTCGAAACGCCGAGGCTCCACCTTGTGCGTGTTTCATCAGGCAACTGCGCTTGCATATAGTTGTTGATCAGCTTGTTGTCTAGTACATTTCTGTGTTCTGGATCGACGACGGCCCATACAAGTGGAGCAGTGTGAACCTGCTTATATTGAATATGAGAGCTGTCTGCATTCCATTGCTTTGTTACGGTCATGCCGTCTTTGAACTGCATAGTAATTGGAATCGAACCGTTGATACCACCATATTTTTTAATGAGAACGGTTGATTCGTACATTTGTACGCCATCCTGCTTAACTGGCTTTACTTGGATCGCTTCTACAGCAAAATCGGCCATTTGGTTGTGATAAACGTATTGATTGAAGTAATCATGCCACTTCGTTTTCGTTACCTGCTCGACAACGCGCTGGAAGTCGGCAGTAGAAGGATGCTTGAATTTATATTTTTGAAAATAAGTCCGTAAAACCCGCTGCATCAATGGCGTGCCTATTTGTTTCTCAATGCCGATAAGAACGAGCTTTGCTCTCATATATACATTTTCGGCGTATTGACTGTGGCTGCCGTAAGACCAAGAATATTGCTTGAGCGGAGCAGGGTCAGTCATATAACTGGCTTCTACTGGCAGGTTTGCTTCCACCCCATAGGCAGTCTCCATCACCTTATCCTCAGCATAGGAAGTGAAGCCTTCATCGAGCCAAGCTTCCTCGAATTCATTAGAGGCGATCATGCCATACCAGTATTGGTGTCCAATCTCGTGCACGACCGTCCGCTCCAGATCGTAACCTGGGTTGTCGTTCTCTGCTGCAAAGGCAGTTATGAGTGTTGGGTACTCCATGCCGCCTGCACCATTTGCTCCTTTTGGAGGAACGATGATGGAGAGTGTGTTATATGGATATTCACCGTACCACTGTGCGTATTTGGAGAGCGCAGATTTGGCTGCATGCATATAGCGATCCTTCAGCTTGGCGTGAGAAGGGTCAAGGTAGAGTTTGATTCGTACACCAGGAATACCCTTGTCTGAGAAAGCATCCTCTTCATAGACGAAATCTGGTGATGCCGCCCAAGCAAAGTCATGAACATCCTCCGCATAAAATTGATAAAACTTTGCTTGATCTTTGATCTCGATAGGCTTCGTCTGAAATCCGGTTGCGGCAACTGTGTACGTCTCTGGTACCTTAATTCGAACGCTGTAGATGCCAAAGTCGCTATAAAATTCGGAGTTGCCATGGTATTGATGCGCGTTCCAGCCTTCTGTTGTTCGACCGCGGGTGCCAACAGTTTCGTACACAGCCAGCTTTGGAAACCATTGCCCTGCCATAGCGAAATTGCCGGAATAGCCCATCCGTGCGAATACCTCAGGCATCTTCACCTCAAAGCTCATACGAAGTGTAACTGATTTACCCGGTGCGACAGGTTCGGGAAGGCGGAGCTTAGCTAACGTAAAATCATTTTCGTTGCCATCATCGGGCTGTACGTAATGCAGACGAGGGAGCAGGCTCTCGCCTTCTAATGTTTCCAGTGTCAGCAGGTCCATATAGCCGTTGCTATTGGTCGTTGCTTTATCCTGACGCAGCTTTCCGCCTGATTCACGCATAAACGTCGTTTTATCCGAACGAAATGCATTGGGATACAGGTGGAAATATAGCTCGGACACTGTTTTTTCGCCTGGATTGTTCCATGTTACGATTTGATCGCCTGTTACATAGCGCGCATCGTCACTTAGCTGGACGTTGATATGATACTCAACGACTCGTTTGCTGAGCGCTTGCGATTTTGGCGTCATGACCGTATTTGGTTCTTGCACGACAGGCTGCTTGGCCGATTTTTGAACAGGCGCGGAACTGGTTTTGGCAGTAGGGGCGAAAGCGTATGTATATTGGGATTGCCAAGCATTCCCGAAACCGTTCTGCACAGATAGGCCGAGCAAGACGACTGCGAGTACAACTAGTAAAAATCTTTTGACATTGCGTGGAGTCATTGAACGTTTCCCTCCCGTTGACAAGCATCTAAAGCATGTATATGTTTGCTTTTCGATGATTATTAGCTAAAATGTAATTAATGTATGGGGAAGGTGTGATTACGCAAGATGGACGAACAAGAACAACCGGTTCAACCGGAAAAAAAGGAAAAGAAATCACTGTCGCTCAACGTTGTGAGCAGCAAAAAACATAAAGGCTTTGGAGCTGGAGCGATCGATTTGAGCGCAGTATCGTGTGTTATGATTGATGAAGGTGTTGCTTATATCGATGTAGGAGCTATGCACGCGAAGAGCAAAATCGAAAGAGGCATTAAGTTTTCAACAAACAAAGAGGATACGCCAAATGGCCGCCAATGCTGGATCGTGTGGGTCGCAGTCGACCGTAATGAAGAAGGCTCCTACTATGCGGGCGCAACAGCATGCGAAATGCTGATCGACACAGAAGCGCGCCGCGGGTGGAAAATCCTCGCTGATCACGTGAACAAGCTTGATCAATCGCTTAAGCGTCGTTATAACCTGACGGAGCTCGGCGATGTGGATAGAGCGGCGCTTCGCAAGCTGCTCGTTGAGCACAATCAAGAGTGGTGGGATCGTTCCCCAGCAGAGCTTAAGGATGCTTTGAGCGTCTAGGAAGTCTTGGTACGCGATACAAGCAGCGTAAGCTGTTTGGGGTATAGAGGGAATGAAGGAAGCAGTGAATATGAAGGAAGCAAAAAAATAGAGGCGTAAGTCGGTTAAGGGAGAGGACCTCATCTTCGCGAGATTAGTCTTGCGATTGATGAGGTTTTTTACGTTTAGATAGAGGGAAACTATATCCGCAATAATATCCTTTTCGTACAAATAACGGATCTGATGTCCATAAACATCCCCAAATAGGGCGATTTGTCACAAATAAGGTATCCTATGTCCGTTACCACGAGCCATGCCTGCTTAGTTTCAATATATGAAATTAAATGATCCAATCAAGGAAGGATGTATGATTTAGTATCATTTGATGAACCTAATTGCTGGGTTAGCTCGACTAATGGGGATCATTCTGCGGATTAGCTTTAAATACTGAAGCTAATTAGGATTTATTCCGGATATATTCGCATTAGTTTCATGGCATGAACTTAATTAGCTCAGAGTCCCAGTGCGTATTGCCCCACTTCGCGATGGGAGCTGCACGCGGTGCGGAAGCCCTGTTAACTGGGATAATTAGTGGATTAACCAATGGTTTGATTCTCATGCTAACTAATAGTTAGTCTAATGCCCCACCTATTGTCTTAACGTATGTCCTATTTAATGTCCCAACTGATAGCTGATCTGAATAAAGCTTACTGGATTTTTGATCCCTTATATGGAACTATCAACTGACGTGAAGAGAAAAAAATAAAAGTTTTTTTGAAAAAGTGCAGGGTTTGAGGAGACGGCTGTCGTCTATTATATCGGGAAGGGGGGGAGCGACATACAAGACGAGGATTGGATCAAGGCGGTACAGAGCGGCGGGCCCGAGCATTATCGACCGTTTGTACAGGCTTATGGTCCCTATATATATAGAACCGTCTATGCCGTGCTGCATTCACCGCATGACGCGGAGGATGTAACGCAGGAAGTGCTGCTGCAAATATACCGCTCCCTCCCAGAGTGCCGATTAGACGGACTAAAGACGTGGATTACGCGAATTGCCGTCAATCGATCAATCGATTTTAAGCGAAGCAAAGCGCGTAGACCAGTTGACCTGTCAGGGAATGAAGTAACGCTGGCAGAGAGGCCTCCAGGTGACCCTCCAGGGATGCCTGCTGCAGAGACGGTAGTTATGGAGCGAGAGGATCGGCGACAGCTGCGGGAGCAGGTAGAGCAGCTGCCGGCCAACTATCGGGAGGTCGTAACTGCTTATTATATGGAAGATAAGTCTTACGAGCAGATCGCGGCTGAGACGGGGCTGGAGCGCAAGAGCGTAGAGTCGAGACTATATCGAGCGCGAAGCTGGATGAAGCGTAATTGGCGAAAGGAGGACTTCGAATGAATGCAGAAAATAGCGAAAAAAATATCAGCTCGTTGAACGTAAATAGTGTAACCGAAGAAATTAGATCCGGAAATCATACACATACCTCTTTTGAACAAATGAATCGATACTTAGACGGCTCGCTTACTGATGCGGAAAGAGAGCAAGTGGATGACCAGTTAGCCGAGTGTGAGCAGTGCCTGCAGCTGCTTATGGCAGCTGTTGATACAGCAGAACATAATCTAGATGCCCCGTTTATAGAAAATATGGATGACTTTCAGAACGAAATGAACGAACAACGACCCGCACTGCCGGACATGAAGCTGCTGGAGCATCGAGTTATAGCACAGCTGCATAGTGAAAGCGAGATGCAGGACAAT
>NZ_JBFUHJ010000086.1:0-18237 GCF_056402455.1 Paenibacillus sp. P4_A7
TTACCACACAAGCAGGCAAAAGCCATGGTGCGCACCTTATCGTCTTTATCGTCTTGTCCACCCATGATGGCAATAGCAGCTATTATTCGAAGCTGAATTTATAAGACAGAGGCCAGGTTGGCGGGTATTGCTACAGGCAGGATAATTAGCCCACCTAGTCCGGTAATAAAACCAGAGGTAGCACTCTTAGAATTTTGCCACCGAATTAATGCATTTACCTGATTTGCAACTCTCCTTTGTCCTTTAAAAATTCCTCCGCTAACTCATAAGCATCCTTTGTTCCAGGAAGCCCTCAAATGATAGCCTTATCGTACACCCAGTCTAATGCCTTTGTAATACTTTGCTGCGTAAGCGCCACACAAATTCCTCCCTGTTTTTTGAAAATTTTGTCGAGTCGTAGCTGAAATTCAGGCTTTCTCTCGAAAATAATTCATAGTTAACGCCTTAATTCCTACTTGTAAATTTTCCAGATGATCCCTTTGGACTAGATTGATTATACTAAACTTACAAGTTCAATAATAGATAAAATGATATTTTGATATCCTTCTGGTCAAAGGTTTCCTTCTCTAGCATTGAAGAGAGAAGGACAGGTGATCGAATGACGGAATTAAAGGTTTTAGTGGGGAAAGGTCTCCGTCAGATGCGGAAGGAGTAGGGGCTAACGCAGTTAGTACTTTCCGAACGTGCTGAAATGGTAGATACATATTTGGCGGGTGTGGAGAGAGGCGAACGCAACATTTCTCTTGAAAGTTTAGAGAAGATCTTGAGAGCTCTAGATGTGGAGCCGATTGATGCTTTTCGCTTAGGTGGACTGGAGTTAGGTAAGGGCTGGAAGAAAGCAAATGAAACTCAGTGCATCATATGATGATAAACGTTTCAGAGTTGGTGATGGTATTGTTTACACATTAATAACTCAGACGGAGAACATTGTTCAAGGTGTTGTTTGAACCTTAGGCTACCTCGCCAAAAATCCTAATCATCACACTACGGCGAATTGTGGTATTGCACAGCCACAGCTGGCTTCTCTGAACCTGTGTCCGAGTAAAACTACATAACTTTGGTTTGGAACAGGGGTTCAACATCGTGGGTACTATCGCTTTCGGAGGTGTTTGGCGGGGACGGTTCTGTCAACGTAATGGTTTGTTCTGTTTTGGTTGGTTGTACGTAGAATGACCTTACGATTTGTGGTTGCGTGGCGACGTTTATGTAGGMTAGCTTGCTTGCTGGCGTCGTCTTTTTGACTCTGAGTTTTTGTTGCCTAGGTAGTGCGGGAGCAGAAGCGCATTGTGAGATGCTCGGAAAAGGGGCTGACTGATACTACGATTGCTTTTCCATTTCAAGGAGCCCCGCGAAAGGTGGGCAATAGCACATTCATAGATGAAAACTTTATGCCTTATGACGATTAATGGCGCTTTCTTTCCCAATTAACAAAATTGACTGAGGCAGAAGTTACAAGATTCATTCAAAGGAATGCTGAAGAAGATAAGCTTCGACTTGATTTTATGAATGCTGAAGAAAAAGATACTGAACAGCCTCGGGAAACAGTTAAGAAGCGCTTTAATGTTTCGCCCGAGGAACCATTGCCAGTAATAATTCAATTGATCCTGTCGGATCGAATCTATATTCCTAAGAATGGATTGCCTCCGAATGTGATCAAAAGATTGATTAGACTTGCTTCCTTTTCCAATCCGGATTTCTATAAAACTCAGGCTATGCGTCTCTCCACTTATGGAAAACCAAGGGTTATTTCATGTGGAGAGGATCTTTCTCATCATATTGCACTACCAAGAGGGTGCTTGGATGTGACCAGGGATTATTTTGAGCAAAATAATGTACGGATCGAACTGCAAGATAAGCGTAACGAAGGGACAACAATTGAAGCAAGTTTTACGGGTACATTGACAACTCTTCAAGATACATCAGCAAGAGCAGTGCTTGCGCATGATATCGGGATATTATCCGCTGCTACGGCCTTCGGTAAAACGGTTGTAGCTGCTAACATTATTTCAAAGCGAAAAGTAAACACCATGATTATCGTTCATCGGCGGGAGCTGATGGTTCAGTTGAAGCAACGCTTACAGACATTTCTGGATATTCCGAAAAACTCAATAGGTGTGATTGGAGGCGGTAAAGACAAACGAACGGGTATTATAGATATCGCGATTATACAAAGTCTAAATTATAAAGGAGAAGTCAAAGAGTTTATTGGAGAGTATGGTCAAATCATTGTGGATGAATGCCATCATGTTTCTGCTTACAGCTTTGAGCAAGTTCTATGAAAGTTAAAGCAAAGTATGTATTTGGTCTTACAGCGACGCCCAAACGTCAAGATGGACAAGAGGCGATCGTAATTATGCAGCTTGGCCCTATCCGAATGAAGGTAGATGCCAAAATGTTGAACAGTACCAGAGGATTCTCTTTGACTGTCGTCCCTAGGTATACAGCATTTCAGATGCCTGCAAGTTCAACAAATCCAGGCATCCAAGATGTTTTTCAAAGTCTTGTTGCCGATGAAGCTCGTAATACGTTGATTTTCGATGACTTGTTGAAGTGCCTTGATGAGGGGCGTTCCCCGATGTTGCTTGTTGAACGTACTGCTCATGCAGAGTATTTTGAACAGCGACTGCGCCATTTTGCTAAAAACGTAATTGTTCTTCGCGGAGGGATGAGAAAGAAGCAAAGAGAGGCTATTCGAGAACAAATCGCTAAAACCTCAGATAATGAAGAGCGTGTGTTCATCGCAACGGGGAAATTGATCGGCGAGGGCTTCGATGATGCCCGGCTGGACACGCTATTCCTAGTTCATCCGATATCTTGGACCGGATCCTTAGAGCAGTATGCAGGCAGGTTGCATCGCAACCATGTTAATAAGAATAAGGTCAAGATTTATGATTATGATTACATTGACCTCCAAATTCCAATGCTAGCGAGCATGTATAAGAAACGGGTAAAAGGTTATCACAAGATGGGCTACCGTGGCGCCGAGATATGATGTTTGTATTGAGCCGAACCGAAACCATGTCCGATCGGGTTGTTGTTATGGTACAATAAAGGAAAGAAATTTGTTCGGAGGTGGCGGGATGCGTTGGGAAGAAGTGCAGGAACGCTTTCCCGAAGAGTGGGTCGTTTTGGAAGCGACAAAGACGCATTCGAAGGAAGGACACCGTTATATTGAAGAGGTTGTCGTTATTGATACGTTTTCTGATTCGACAAAGGCGATGCGACGATACGGTGAATTGCATCGGGAGCATCCTCATCGCGAATATTGCTTTTTTCATACATCTCGTCCTGAATTAGTTGCGCGGGAACGATATGTAGGAGTACGGGGGCCTAGATGAACATTGTCCAGGAACATGGACTGCCTTTTGTGAGTGTTACAATTATTTTCAGAGGTAAAGAGTTAGAAATGAACAAGGTTCTGCTGGATACAGGATCGGCGAGTACGCTATTCAATGCTGATTTAGTACGGGAAATCGGTGTAGTTCCAGAAGAGAACGACGTCGTGGATGCTATTCGAGGTGTAGGCGGAGTGGAATACGTGTACACCAAAAGTATGGATGCCATTTATTTTGATGATTTGTCTTTAGAGCAATTCCAAGTGGAAATTGGAAGTATGGACTACGGCATGGAGATTGACGGAATCATTGGCTTTGACTTTATGAAAGCGGCAGGACTTGTAATAGATACTCAATCCATGTTGGTCAAAGCGTGGGAGCAGTTCTGAACACAAGTATGCTAAGCAACCTCTCCAAACATCCTAAGCATCACACTCCAACGAATTGTGGTTTTGCACAGCCACGCTTCGCCTCCACCATGTAAATCCACAACCGCATGAGGTTGTGGATTTTTCATTTCCGGTTAGTTACATGATCCTTGAACTTGGAAAGCAGCTGCCTCAGAACCTCCTCTGTGACGGTTTCTTTTTTCTTTCTCGCACTTTGCTCGATGATTTGCCGCTCCAGCTTCTGTGCTTCGAGTTTCTCTAGCTTGCTGAGCAGGGTGGTGTTGGACACGCCGCTAGCCATGGCGCTGACGATGATTTCGATCTGCTTGCCTGTCTCATGCAGGCTCCTTCCAGTGAAGAGGCTGCCCCATTAAGTTATTTAGGGGACAGACTCATTTTGTGTTCGCAAAAACTAACATTTATCCATATATACGCAAACTTTATGCCTAATCATACACGCCGATCAAGACTATAATTTGATCAACAGGAGGGATCATTGAAATTATGGAAACGATCATAAACAAAAAAATGCAGCGGAATGGGATGGCTCTAGGCGGAATTGGCGCAGGAACGGTAGAAATCAATCAAAATGGCGTGCTGAAGGATTGGCATATTTTTAACCTGGGACAATGGGCATCCAGAGAGGCTAAAAAGAACAAGCTAGAAAATTTGTACGATTACGATACAAATGTGATGCCCTTCTATATTCGAACCAAACAAGGGACGGATATACCGAAATTCAGAAAATTATCCCATGACATGGATGGGGGAGAGTTTCGATCGATGATGTATTCATGGCACAAAGAAATCAAAGAAATATGCTATGATGCATCCTTTCCAATCAGTGAACTAAGTTACATGGATGAAAGTCTTCCCGTTAAAATCCGTTCGGAATTTACCTCACCCTTTGTCCCTTTAGATTCTCGAGTAAGCGGAACTCCGGGTTTCTATGCGACCTTCTTTATTGAAAACRTCACCAACGAGAATGTCGAAGTATCTTTGCTAGGAAAACTGAAAAACCCGATTAATAGAGGGCTGAATAACCGAGAGTTGAGAAATCGTCATCACAAAAGTGATGATCATATTTCCATCACAATGAGCAGTGATTCGAATGGCTCCCATCAACAAAACGGGAATATTAGCTTTTCGGTCGGCGGCGGAGAAACCAGTTATATTCAGGGTGATTTCTCAAGTTACTTTGCTAATTTTGTGTTAGGTGGCGAATTTGGTGTAACGGAACAATCGTATCTATTCGACTTTAGAGAGACGGGTAAGTTACCGAACTTAGGGAGTGAGACATTTCCTGAGCATATCGTTCATTTAACCGATGACGAGCTGGATCGATTAAACGATCTGCAAATCGAAGAATTGATGTCGCGAATCCTAGAAATAGCCAGCTCAAATCCTCCCTATCAACGTATACTTGAGATCGATCAAGCACTTCTGGCGGATAGAGCGGGAAAAATGAAATTTATTCGCCTCATTAAAGACCAAATGAACAGCATATGGAAGGACGCCGAAGGGCATGAATCTTGGGGAGATGCCGCGCTCTGTTCTAGTGTTACGTTAAGACCGGGAGAGAGAAAGGAAGTTCGGTTTATCGTCTCTTGGTACTTCCCGAATCACTTTAGCGATCATGGTGGTTTTGTCGGGCATATGTACACTAACTGGTTCAAGGATGCCAAAGAAGTCAACGATTATATGAATGTGAATTCGAACGATATCTTAAAAAAAGTCAGAAGGTTTGCTAATGAGTTAGCCCATTCCGACACCCATACCTCATTCGTGCATCATTGGATAAATCAATTAAATACGGTTATTAAGTGCTCATGGTGGTCCAAACAAGGGGATTTTGCCATCTGGGAAGGTTATGGAAGCTGCGGATTCCATACGATGGATATTACTTATCAGGGATCGTTTAATCTATTGGCGCTATTTCCGGATCTACAACTAGGGCAGATGGAGCTTGGGGCAAGGTTTCAAAGAGAAGACGGGAGAGTACATCACTTCTTTACTCCCGATTTCGATTCCGTGGATAACGGTTTTGATCGCGTGGACATGAATCCGCAATACGTACTGTTGGTTTGCCGCGATTATCTTTGGACCGGTAATATCGAGTATGTGAGAAGACTTTGGAATTCCATCGTCATGGCTATGGATAGCATTGAAAGATTAGATTGCGACGGGGATTGTCTGCCAGATACGGAGACCGAAAGCAATACGTATGATGCGTGGCATTTCAAAGGAACGCCGTCTTACATCTGCAGTTTGTGGTTAGCGGCATTACTTGCGGCATCTCGCATGGCAGATGATCTAGGCGAACAGCAGCTTAAAAGCAAATGGTGTACCATGCTGGAGATCGGCAAAAAGAATTTTGAACAGAAGCTGTGGAATGACGAGTATTTTAGCTTGTGGGTGGATGGCGAAGCAAAAGATGAGTGCTGCATGGCGGATCAGATAGACGGACAGTGGTTTGCGCAACTGATCGGATTAGGTAGTTTTATACCTGAGCATCGTACCCAAGACGCACTGAAATCCGTATTTAAGTATAATTACCACCCTGAAACAGGACTTATCAATGCGGTATACCCCAAGCATGCTAAGCCGACGTTATTTACGTATCGCAATGTTCAGGCAGAAGCCAATTGGTCGGGTATTGAGTTTGCTTTTGTATCGGCATTAATGGAATATGGATTGATTGATGAGGCGATTGAGTTATCCGAAAATGTGGATCGAAGGTATTTTCATGCGGGAAGAATATTTAATCACGAAGAATGCGGCGATCATTATTACCGAGCCATGGCGGGGTGGGCAATCCTATTATCTGCTTCAGGCTTTAAATTGGATGTCCCTAAAAGCACGGTTGCGTTTGTTCCGCCGGCGGAGAGCATTCAAGCGCCTTGGTTTGCGCCTTCCGGGTTTGGTCGGTTCATCAAGCAATCCGATACTTTCGAGCTCCAATGTACGGTCGGTGAAATGAGCTTTCAAACTCTCATTCTTACTATCAAGCCTATTGAAAAAGTTCGGGTCAATGGCGAGATGGTGAACTTCGAATTAATTGAAGATGCAGACCGCACGATAATAAAATTCGATCAAGTGATCACGCTCAAACCCGATATGAAATTAGTTGCGTAYCGAGCGTACCGGGAAACCCAATAAATAGACTTTCCGATAACAACAAGGTATTACCGCATCCGAAGGGTATTACCTTGTTTTGTCTAATATATAAGAATTTATAAGTATTCACTTATAAATGTGCTTATATATCTCCGCGAAACGAATGCTCTTGCCGAAGAGGACGGCGAGAGCCGTTTACGCTTGATAGGGAGTTTTCTTCTTGCTTCCATAGCTCATGATTTTTATAAGCTTGTGGAGAATGAAATCTTTGTCTCTTGAAAATTTTGGAGAAGTATAAAGGATCGTCGAAGCCGGTGGAGCGGGCTATCTCGGAAATATTCAGATCGGAGTGCTTCATCAGCTCGCAGGCCCGAGAGATTCTAATATTCATTAAATATTGCTTGGGAGAAATCTTCATATGCTTCTTAAAAATAGAACAAAAATAACTGCGATTAAACCCTAAGCGGTCGGCTAGATCGGACATTTTAATATTGAGCATATAATGATGCTGAATATATTGCACGGCTTGTAACACATGTATATTTTCTTTGCTTATATTCGCGTTATTTTTATTATTCTTATTGTGCTGCTCCGTTAATAGGGAAAAGAAAATATACAATAACCCTAAGCTTCTAATATACGGAACGGAATAATTGTTAGAAGAGTGAATGATAGCTGACATATTATCCACTAGATGGCTATCATCGTCGAAATGAAACAAGCGGTTCTCATCGTTCAAGCCGCATTGCTCTAGGTATTGTATGGTATTCATTCCATGGAAGCCTACCCAGTAGCAATGCCAGGGGTCGTCTTCCTCTACTCCGTAATAGACAACTTCTCCCGGATAAATAATAAATCCATCGCCTTTGTTCACTTCATAGGTTCGGTTTTTCGTTATAAACTTCCCTTTTCCAATGTCGATGTAATGGATCAGATAATGATCCCTTGCAGCCGGCCCAATGTGATAATTAGGGCGGTATTGCTCTTCACCACATTCGTATAAGGCCAGATCGACATTGCTTCTGTCATCCGTTTTGTAGGAAGTGAATGAGTAATCCATGGGTTAACCTCCAACTATTTATACGTATAATATACACGCCAATTCATATATTAAATAGCCGCAGATATATTCGGGCCTGAAATATTCATATAGCAATGAGTCGACTGGTTAAATCGGATGTTCGCCCATACCCAAGTCACTTCGTCTCTATAGGGAAATTTTCTCTGAAACAGGAAGTTCGATTATTTTGACATTTCTGAAATTAATAGAGTAATTGATTCCAATTTATGGTATTATTGTGGGTGTCATAATATAGGGGCTGCATACGGATGATAGGGAATACGAAAGAGAAAGAACAGACGATATTTGATCATACTGGAAATACGATCAAGACAGAAGATCGAGAGATTCGAATTGTTGCCAAGTATGAGGAACCTCTGGTTGTCGTACTAGGAAATGTGCTTAGCGATGAGGAATGCGACGAGCTAATTAAACATTCCAGGGAACAATTGCAACGTTCAAAAATAGGTGAAGATCATGTGGTCAATCCTATTAGAACGAGCAGCGGAGTTTTCTGTGAGGGGAATGAGACGGTTACTAGAATCGAGAAGCGACTCTCTCAAATTATGAATGTTCCTATCGAGCATGGTGATGGCTTGCAAGTTCTGCTGTATACCCCTGGCCAAGAGTATCAACCTCATTATGATTTCTTCGCAGAAACGACTCGAGCAAGTGCCAACAATCGAATTAGTACGCTCATATTGTATTTGAATGATGTGGAAGAAGGCGGAGAAACTGCGTTTCCCATGCTTAATTTTTCTGTTGTCCCTAACAAAGGCATGGCGGTTTACTTCGAATATTTTTACAATAATCATGAATTAAACGATTCCACTTTACATGCAGGTACACCAGTGATTAAAGGGGAAAAATGGGTTGCAACGATGTGGATGAGAAGACAAGCCTTACGCTCTTCCTAGATGTATGATTATGTACGGCGTGATTTTCGGACAGAGATTCAAATCCCCTCGCCTCCACCATTAAGAAAGCCGACCGCGTGAGGTCGGCTTTTTTGTGTGGTTGGAGAAGATTTAGGGGAGTCGCCCTACTCCGAAGGAGGGCATGGGGTTTGATAATACGGTATATTATTCCGTGATGAAGGGAGGGGTTTGTACATCTGTCTAACGCTTGGTGATTTTTCATGTGAATGAAGAAGGAGTCTCTCGGGTGACATCAAAACTGTGACTACACCCGTAGAGGCCTGTGTGGCGTAATATTCGGACAGGGGTTCAATTTCCCTCGCCTCCACCATGTAAATCCACAACCGCAGGAGGTTGTGGATTTTGCTTTTCCTCAAGAGCCGTGACAGGAAGCATCAGAATTAACTCCACATTATCTTTGCCGCCATTGGCAATAGAACAACAACTCTTTTTCCACACCACTGTTGTTTTGATCTCATGAGGTCGGACCTTGTCATATTCAAATAAGAAAGAAGTTCAAAAACTATCCAACTTTGTGAAATAAATCACAAACATTACTGGATTTTTGTATTAGAATAAAAATAAATAGAAGGAGAAAGGAGTGATACTCATGTTGAACACCTACAGAGACGAACAATTAACGAAGTATCTTCTTCATTTTTGTTTTACTTGCGATCGGGGACACGAGTGCACGACAGAAGAAATAACGGTCGCTTGTATGAAAGAGAAATTCGCCGAAGCTGAATGTAAGACACCGCAAGAAGAGACGCGTGAATTGCTGCGATGGTACGAGCAAATATAGGTATCATGAAAAAGTAGACACTCCCTTGCAAGGATATAATGCAAAAGCACCCGAAGGGGCAATCGTTTTCGAGGTGCCCCTCGGGTGACATCAAAACTGCAGCTACACCCGTAGAAAGATGTGTGGCGTTGTCTTCGTACAGGGGTTCCTCCACCATATTTAACCACAACCGCATAAGGTTGTGGTTTTTGTTTTTCACCATACGTATAGCAATGACCTCGTAATTCTATCTTCTTTTCATATATAATTTAGAGTAATTGTATGGCCACAGTGAAAAACAAAGGGTAGCAACAAGTAAAGGAGCGATCGTGTTCTATGCCGTTTACCATCGTTCGAAATGACATAACGAAAATGCAGATTGATGCCATCGTTAATGCTGCAAATCCTTCACTCCAGATGGGAGGAGGGGTATGCGGTGCTATCTTCAAATCGGCAGGTGCAAGCGAGCTGCAAAAAGAATGTCATTCCATTGGCAGCTGTGAAATAGGGCAAGCAGTCATCACCCAGGGCTACAAACTGCCTGCAAAATACATTATTCATACGCCCGGTCCAGTCTGGCATGGCGGTCAGAATGGAGAAGAGATGCTTCTTCGGGAATGTTATGTCAATTCCCTAATACTTGCAGAGCAGTACAGCTGTGAATCCGTTGCATTTCCTCTGATTTCGTCAGGTATATACGGCTATCCGAAGAAGGAAGCTTTGCAAGTGGCATCTGCTACCATCCAATACTTTTTGAGGGATCAAGACATGGATGTCTACCTCGTCTTGTTCGACAAGTCGGCAGTTGAAATTAGCGAACATATACTTGGCAAGGTCGAGGCGTTTATCGACGAGCATTATGTGGATGAACATACCCCGTTGCGCCGTAGTACGCTGAATGTTGAACGTTCTGCAATTTACGAGGACACCGTTCCGATGGTGATGCCCGCATCTAAGGAGAATTTAACAATCGGTAGTCTCGATGATCTGATCGAGCACCTCGATGAGCCGTTCTCTCTGGCACTTCTAAAGCTGATTAGCGCAAAAGGCAGAACGGATGTTGAAGTTTACAAGCGTGCTAATATTGACCGTAAGTTATTTTCCAAAATACGAAGCAACCATGCCTATATGCCTAGCAAAAGAACCGCTATCTCTTTCGCCGTAGCGTTGGAACTGAATCTTGACGAAACCGAGAACTTGCTGGAACGTGCGGGATATGCGCTGTCTAGAAGCCAGAAATTTGATGTCATTATTGAATATTTCATCACGCACGG
Source organism: Paenibacillus sp. P4_A7 (assembly GCF_056402455.1). Taxonomy (NCBI): domain Bacteria; kingdom Bacillati; phylum Bacillota; class Bacilli; order Caryophanales; family Paenibacillaceae; genus Paenibacillus; species Paenibacillus sp. P4_A7. The sequence continues at coordinate 10,874 of NZ_JBFUHJ010000086.1, forward strand.
CAAATATGATATTTTCACAATTAATGAAGTACTGTTCCATTACGACCAGCCGTTGCTGGGTTCATGAGGCATTAGTCATTGTCGCTTTGAAAGCGACCTATTCACTGTAGCGCTAGTGTATCCTTTATTCAGTAAGACATTGAATGGAGGAATAAATAATGAGAGTAAACCTCACGGAACTAGTATTTATATTGGACAAAAGCGGCTCGATGAGCGGACTTGAGGCTGATACCATCGGCGGGTACAATGCCATGCTTGCTAAACAAAAGGCTGTGAATGGTGAAGCGCGAATTACAACTGTTCTTTTCGACAACATTTATGAACTTCTCCATGACCGAATTGATATTAGAGCAGTATCGCCTATGACCGAAAAGGAATACTTTGTAGGAGGGTCAACAGCTCTGCTTGATGCAATCGGCAGTGCGATTAATAATGTAGGCAATGCTCAGAAGCATACATCCGAGGAATATCGAGCGGACAAGGTGTTGTTTGTCATTACAACAGATGGTATGGAGAATGCTAGCCGCGAATATGACTACTGCAAAATCAGGGCGATGGTAGAGCGACAAAAAAGTAAGTATGATTGGGAGTTTATATTCCTTGGCGCGAACATCGACGCGATGGACGTGGCCGGACGTTTTGGAATAGCTCCTAACCGGGTACAGAACTACCATGCTGATAGTCAGGGAACACAATTGAATTACGAAGTCGTGACAGAAGCGGTAACCAATTTCCGCAAGAGCGGTACATTAGCTGAGGATTGGGGAGATGGRATACAGGCAGACTTCGTTCGGCGTGGTAGCAATAAGGATGTCCGTAAGCCGAGAACATAAAAGAGTTTGTGTTACGGCATGCATCAAGCTCCGGCGAATTGTGGATTTACCAAACCACGGTTCCCCTCCACCATAAAAACCCCGATCTCAAGAGATCAGGGTTTTTGATCTTTATGTGCCGCTGTATTAGCAGAAGCAGTCGGGAGCTTTAGACTGCTGATCTAATTGCTGCTGGTTATCCTCGTATGCTATCAAAGTATGGGTTTAATGGAATGGTGTCTATTGCATGAAAGACATCCTTTCCGAAGGACAAGAAGGAAGCAGCGGCCTTAGGGGCGAGCTTATAGGCTCTGGAATTCGTTTAAGGTTTGAACTGTCGTAATAGTAGTTCATAGTTAACCTCCTATAAAAATCTAATGGGTCTACCATTGATTTTATGAGGCTTTGAGCTGAGCGACAGTGACAAAGTCACAAATGCTGATCTGCTATGCTTTTCAAGATATTACGGTCCAATATGGTGATTGTTCCTCTTCTTAATACGATGGCCCCCCTGCTTGAAAATTCTTTTAAATTCCGGGTAATGACCCCTCTTCCCGTCCCAAGTTCAACAGCCAGCTGTTCATGGGTAATTTGCAAGGATTCCGATTTTGCTGACTCAATCAATAAAAATTCCGCAATGCGATAGGGAATGGGATCGAAAGCAACATTTTCAAGCAGTTTGGTACGGATCCCCATTATTGTACTCTAATTTGTTTGGCTATTAAATGGGTGTTTTTGGGATAGTTACAGTTGCATGCTACCGCCAGTAGTTGAATGGTATAATAGTTGAAGTTTATTTTTACTGTCGAGCTTCGCCCAAAGCATTAAGCGTTTAGAAAGAGGGATGCAACAAGTGAAAAGTACCATTCGTATGTTTGTAGCTATAATGCTCGTGCTAATGACTGCTTGCTCGTCAGCTGCAAGTACAAATTCAGTAGGTGAGGCTGAATCGGACTTACAGGCTAATGAAGTTACAATAGATCAAACAACGCTAATAACAGACCCAACAGTCACAATTGACTCCACTGACCAAACAGATACCAATGCCCTCAAGAGCTCAGACGCAAATCACCCCAATAAGCCTACTTCTGATCAGCTAATTACTGTAGAATGGGAGAAAAAAGGACATCTGCCTCAAGGGTTTGTTTATTTGGATGAGTATATCCCAACTACGCAGCAAGTAATGGGTTATAGTAGTGATAAAAATTTTGTAGGTATGCCGATTGACGGCTATCTGGCCTCATTGGCGATCGCTACAGAGGAAGCGGCTCTTGCCTTGCAGACGGTTAGTGATGAATTGGAGAAACAAGGACTTATATTCGTGTTTTATGATGCATATCGACCTCAAAAAGCTGTTAATCATTTTATTCGCTATTCGCTTGATGAAGAGGATTTATTGATGAAAGATAGCTTTTACCCACTTGAAGAGAAAAGCACCTTATTTCAAAAAGGATACTTGTCCAAGCGGTCGGGACATTCGCGGGGAAGCACCGTGGACATAACACTCGCTTATGCGGATACAGGGGAAGAGCTGGATATGGGAAGCCCGGTTGATATGCTAGATGTTATTTCCAACTTTAATACCGGACAAATCACGAAAGAGCAAGCGGCCAATAGACAGCTTCTTAAGCAGGTTATGACTAAGCATGGTTTTAAGCCGTATAGTAAGGAATGGTGGCATTATACGTTGAAGGATGAGCCGTTTCCTAATGAGTATTTTGATTTTGATGTTGAGTAACAAAGGGATAATTATTACTACAAATATCTTATTTTAAATACCATGAATACTGGAGGTAGTTCTGAACATGAACCCGCAATTATTACGAGATTTCCCATTCTTTGAGCATCTTGATGATGAACATTTAGCTGAAATTACTAAGTTATGCAGCAAGCGCAATTATTTAAAAGGTGAGTCCATCTTTTTTGAAGGCGATGAAGGAGATGAACTTTATCTCGTTTTATCCGGTGTTATTCAAATCTATCAAGATAACCACTCCAGGGATGTGATCTTTTCTATTTTTAGAGAAGGTGATTTCTTTGGAGAGATGGCTTTGTTGCAAAATGAAAGAGTACGCTCTGCTTCTGCAAGGACAATTGAGAAGTCCACCTTATGCATTTTGAAGAAACGCGACTTCATTCCCTTATTAAAAAGTAAACCTGAAATAATGATCGGCATTTTGGAAACGACCTTAGATCGTCTGCGTGATGCCAATAAATTAATAACAGATTTAACCATTCTCGATGTGCGCACGCGCATTGCTCGTATGCTGCTGCGACTAACCGAACAACATGGAGTGCCCACTGATGAAGGTGTTTTAATCGATTTGAAACTAACGCATCAGCACTTGGCAGATATGACGGGAACGGCGCGCGAGACAGTGACAAAATCATTGCTTGAATTACAAAACGAGCAATTGATACGTATTGATCAGAAGAAAATACTCGTGTGCAACATGGATGCACTTAGAAATATACTCGACCCAGTTAGAGCATAACTTATAAAGAAACAGGCTGTCTTTTGCATGAATGTGCATGAGACAGTCTGTTTTTTTATTTATATATAAGAATTTATAAGTATTCACTTATAAATGTGCTTATATATCATCGCGAAACGAATGCCTTTGCCGAAGAGGACGGCGACAGCCGTTTACGCTTGTCTCAAAGGTTTATGCACTGGACTTAACTAAGCTGCTCTTTACTTCTTCCCGCCGAGCACGCGTATGGGATAGGCCGAAGAAGGTGGCTGCTGTTGCAGCAGCAAGGATAACACCCGTCGCTCCAATCCAGCTGATTGAGGTAAGTGATGCTTGCTGTACAATAACACCGCCAAGTCCAGCGCCCGCTGCCATACCGAGCTGCAGCACAGAGCTGTTTAGACTAAGCATGATGCCGGAAGCCTCCGGAGCCAGCGTCATCAAATGATACTGCTGAGTAGGGCCCGATGACCAAGCTGTGAATGCCCATAGCATAAGCACTGGGAGCACGATGAAAGGCGAGTGCCCTGCTAGTGAAAGCAGTACAAGCGCAATCGTGTGGAACAGCATCCCGCTAACTAAAGTACGAGGAGCTCCCCATTTGTCCGTGCTGTAGCCCCCGAACTTCGAGCCGAACAAACTAGCGATACCAAAAGCGAAGAGACCGATGCTCACGCCCTGCTCACTTAGCTTAGTTACGGTTAATAGGTAGGGTGAAATATAGGTGTAGACGATGGAGTACCCACCGATCCACATGAAGGTGACGGCTAAGGCGATCGCGATTTTTGGTTGTTTAAATAAAGCCAGCTGTTTGCGAACGGGTACTGGCTCATCACCATCAGATCGAGGAATAGTCGTTAAAATGATGAGCATAGCGAACAGACCAAGAATTCCAATAACTCCGAAGATTAGCTTCCAATCATATGCGGCAGCGGCAACTCTGCCGAGAGGCACGCCAATGATTAAGGAAGTACTGAAGCCCATAACTAGCGTTGCAATTGCACTGCCTTGTTTGCCAKGGGCTGCAAGCTTTGCAGCAACCGTCAATGCGGTAACGACAAATACGCCAGTGCCAAGAGCGAGAACGATTCGGGAAACTAATAAAAATGCAAAGCCGGGCAATGCGATGGTGATCAAATTGCCGATTGCAAATACACCAAGTGCATAGAGCAGCAGCTGTCGTCTTTCCATACGTGCTGTGACAGCCATGAGGATAGGAGTGCCGAATGCATATGCGAGCGAAAACACGGTAATCAGCTGACCTGCGGCTGATACCGAGACGCCTACGTCTGCAGCCACCTTATCCAAAATACCTGCAATAATGAATTCGGACGTCCCAACAAGAAAGCTGATTATGGCCAGCATATAAATTTTCCAAGCGTTTGACATACCAGTAAAGCCCCTCTCGACGCAGATGTTTTTATATTTCTAAGAATATAGAAATATAAAATAAAAAAAATTACTCCAACAAATAAGGAGCATACTTTTGCGCCAACTCGCGGTTTACGCTGTAGTAGATATAGGTGCCATCCTTACGGAGCTTAAGCAACCCGCACTCCGTCAATTGTTTTAAGTGATGAGAAAGCGTTGAACCAGCCACAGATTCCAGCTTAGCCCCAATATCGGAGCAGCACAAATTTTTCTCCTCCGTAAGAAGCAGAGCAATTTTGATTCGCGTGGGCTCTCCGAGCGCTTTGTATACTTTAACAGCTTGATTTATGTCCGCATGCTCTTCTACCATAATAAATTCACCTAATTCCAGTCATACTTTATTTCTATATCCGTAGAAATAAGATAACATACGTGTTTTAGAAAGTAAATAGACAACGAGACAAATGGTATATCGCGTAGGTAAAAGAAAGAGGCAGATATAGAAAAAAAGGCCGTCGAAAGCGATCGACAGCCTTTTTCATTTCGTGATTAGACGTTAACGGAGCTAGCCTCGACCATCCAATTAAGGGGGTCAGCAAGCTTACCCATTTGGATGCCGGTTAGGGTATCATAAAGCTTTTTGGATAGCTCGCCAGTGTTCCCCTCGTTAATGATCAGTACTTCATCCTGCCAGTTCAGTTCACCGATCGGAGAGATTACGGCTGCTGTACCTGTACCGAATGCTTCCTCCAGCTCGCCTTTGCGACTAGCCTCGTACAGCTCCTCGATTGTAATTGGACGCTCTACAACTTCAATGCTCCAATGCTGAAGCAGTTGAATAATGGAATTTCGTGTAACGCCGTCCAAAATACTGCCATTTAATGCAGGCGTATGCACGACGCCATTGATTTTAAAGAAGACATTCATGCTGCCGACTTCCTCAATATATTTGCGATGTACGCCATCGAGCCAAAGAACTTGGGAATAGCCCTTTTCTTTAGCGAGCTCCTGCGCTTTCAAGCCTGCCGCGTAATTGCCCGCTGTTTTCGCTTCACCCACGCCGCCCTTCACGGAACGTACGTATTCCGACTCGACGAAAATTTTTACAGGGTTTACACCCTCGGTGTAATAAGCGCCCACAGGCGACATGATGATGATGAATTGATAGTGAGTGGAAGGCGCCACGCCAAGCTGCGGCTGCGTTGCAATAATAAAAGGACGAATATAAAGCGACGTGCTAGGCGCTGTTGGAATCCAGTCCTGGTCAACGGCAATCAGCTGCTTCAATGCTTTAATGACGGTATCGATATCCAGCGCTGGAACACTAAGACGCTCGTTGGAGCGATTCATTCTTTGAATATTTTTTTGAGGCCTAAATAGCAGTACGCGACCATCATCGGTTTTATACGCTTTCAATCCTTCAAATATCGTTTGTCCATAATGAAACACTTTTGCTGCCGGGTCTAATACGATCGGTTGGTAAGGAATAATACGTGGCTTATGCCAGCCTTTGTCTGTCGAATAATCCATAATAAACATATGGTCTGTAAAGTAATTGCCAAACCCAAGCTGCTCTGCTGCTGGCTGTTGTTTCTTATTCGTGGTTAACTCGATTTCCAATGATTGAAGCAAATGGCCCAACTCCCTTAAGTGATCGATAATTGAATGCTAACACTTCATACGCTATATTTATAATATCTATTTTATTGAATGTCCATACCTTTTGGGTATAGATAGGGGGAGTGAACGACATGGATATGCGTCAGCTCAAATACTTCTTAATTATAGCACAAGAAGGACAGGTTACTCGCGCGGCCAAGCTGCTCAATATGGAACAGCCGCCCCTTAGCAGGCAATTGAAGCTGATGGAGGAGGAGCTGGGCGTTAAGCTCTTTGAGCGCAACGGAAAAGGTCTCATACGTACCGCTGCGGGCGAACTGCTTAAGCAGAAGGCAGAATTGCTGCTCGCACAGTTTGATGAATCTCTCAGAGAGGTTAAGGGAATGGAGGAGGGCATCCGCGGAGTTCTGTCGATAGGGTCGGTGGTATCCTGTATCTCCATATTGCCCAAGCGAATTGAGCAGTTCAGGGAACGGTATCCCCAGGTTACATTCAAAATCTCAGAAGGTGACCATTTTTACTTAGGAGAGCAACTGGAGAAGCGGGCTATTGATTTAGTGGTGGCGAGACTGCCATTTGAGGCGCAAAAGCATCCTCAGCAATATTCCGTGCTGCAGCTGCCATCCGATCCGTTCGTCGCTGTCATTCCAAGCTCATGGACGGATTACTCCTGCAAAGAGGGAATTCATATGAAGGAGCTGGCAAATTTCCCGTTCCTCACCTTAAAGTCAGACAAAACGACGCGGATGCATGAGCAGGTTGTGAAAGAATGCAAGCGACACGGCTTTGAGCCTAACATTATATGCGAGTGCTCAAGTGTGGCGATTATTATGTCGCTTATTGCTGGCGGGATCGGCGCAACGGTGTTCCCGAAGTCGGTTATGTCCTCTTTTCCAAGTACGGTTGTCAAAATGCTTAATATTGTCGATGCAAACTTTCAGTCTGATGTGGGTATTGTTTGGCTGAAGAATCATTATTTGCCGAAGCGTGCTCTGCAGTTTATTGAGAGCTTTCGCGCAGATATGCAGGTGGGAGAGGGAGAAATAGAATTCTAGTAGGCGGGTAGCAATCTGGATCAACTATATAC
>NZ_JBFUHJ010000087.1:0-18139 GCF_056402455.1 Paenibacillus sp. P4_A7
ATTTGACAACCTTTATCGAATGAACAGTAGTATCCTCAGGTCCTTTAACTGGCAGGCCTGCCTCCAAATGCTGAACAATGTAATGAAGGTTGTTTTTTGTTATGATTTCTCCAGGAATCAAGACGGGAATGCCTGGCGGATATACGTATATAACCTCGGCCATTATTCTGCCGACCGCATCCTTAAGAGGTATAGTTTCCGTTTCAGAATAAAAAGCACGTCTCGGTGTTAGCCTAAGCTCAGGCAGCTCTGGGATCAAAGTCTGTATATCCGTCAGCTTCTTAGCTAGTTTAGGGGCTTGTTCACTCATTTGACACAGGGCTTGTAATAATGGCGATATCGTTTCCAATGAATCGCCAATCGTCACCAGACAAAGAATATTATATAGATCACTTAATTCCACCTCTATATTATATTGCTCCCGCAGCCAGCTTTCTGCTTCGAAGCCGGTCATTCCTAGGTTTTTGACATGAATACATAGCTTTGTCACATCAAAAGAATACGCGCCCTCTGACTGAATAATTTCATTCCCAAAACAATATATATTCGGAATCTTATTAATTTCCGTCCTTGCATACGAAGCCAGTTCCATTGCTTCTTCCGCAAGCACCTGTCCGCGTATAGCCAATTGCCTACGAGCTGCATCAAGGGAAGCCAACAAAATATAAGATGTTGAGGTCGTTGTCAGCATACTTAGAATCGTTTTGACCCGTTTTAGGTTGATTCGTTCACCCTTTACATTCAGGATTGAGCTTTGAGTCAAGGAACCCCCTAGTTTATGGACACTTGTAGCGGCCATATCAGCACCAGCTTCCATTGCTGACATTGGCAGCTTAGAATGAAAGTGAATGAGTGTGCCATGAGCTTCATCAACAAGAACAGGAATATTAAAACGGTGAATGAGTTCAACCATTTCCTTAAGATTGACGCTCACCCCATAATAGGTTGGGTTTATTAGCAGTACGGCTTTGGCATCACTATGCTCTTCTAACGCCAATTGAACGGAGCTAAGAGTTACGCCATGCTCAATGCCTAACTTCTCATCCTTGAAAGGTTCGATGAAAACCGGTATCGCCCCAGAAAAGATGATCGCGGTCAAAATGGATCGATGTACATTTCTAGGAATAATAATTTTATCGCCTTCTAAGCACACTGTCATAATCATCGTCATAATCGGACTACTCGTACCTTGAACGGAAAAGAAGCTGTAGTCMGCTCCAAAAGCTTCTGCAGCCAGCCGCTGCGCTTCTTTAATGATGCCTTCCGGTTGATGAAGATCGTCCAGTGGAACAATGTTAATCTGATCTAAAGAAAGGATATTGTCTCCTGCAAAAGCACGGAATTCCGGATCAATGCCTCTACCTTTTTTGTGCCCTGGTATATGATACTGTATCGGATTATTTTCTGCATGTCTGACCAAAGCAGTAAACAGAGGTGTTTGTTGCTGACTCATGCTGCTCATCCTTTCATACATTAAAAATGTTTTCTTATTCGTTCCTCTGCCTCTATAAAAATGCTAAACGACCTCTGTACATTTGTAACCATCCACTCCCTCATACAATTAACCCATCCACTCAGCTTATTGCATGACAAAAAACACGCCTAACTAGGCGTGTTTCATCCGGTCTTTGAGTATTACGTAGCTACCATATTAAACAACATGATCCACATGGAGCCGGCAACGATAAGAAGCATAATGACAAGGCCAAAAATAAGTGACATCAAATTGTAGCGAGGCTTTTTTTCCTCACGTAAATGCATAAAAAATATCAATTGAACAATTAACTGCAGAACAGCGGCCGTCATAAGAATAACCGTGCTTACCTTCCCCTCAAACCAACCATTCATCACGACAGCAAGTGGGATAATCGTTAATACAAGCGAGGAAAAGAATCCAATTGTATATGACTTTACGGAACCATGCGACTCGGCATGCTGCTTCGTTGTATCGTACTGTGCCATCTATTTCACCCCCATCAAATAGACAATGGTGAAGACAAAAATCCAAATAACATCAAGGAAATGCCAGAACAGGCTAATTACATTGACTTTGCGCTTCGTAACAGGCGTAATGCCGTGCTTGGCCAGTTGAATAATTATCGCAATCATCCAAACCAATCCTAACGCCACATGAAGACCATGGGTTCCGACCAGCGCGAAGAAAGCGGATAAAAATGCGCTGGTGCCCATATTGGCACCCTCATGTACCAAATGGATAAACTCATTAACTTCCAAAATGATGAAGACTGCTCCAAGCAATACCGTAACACCAAGCCAACCTATTAAGGCTTTGCGATTCCCCTTATTCATAGCTAGTGTTGCAAGCCCACTCGTATAGCTGCTGGTTAACAGGATACACGTACTTACGATGATGCCGCCCATCTGAAACAGATCTTTAGGAACCGGCCCACCATTTGTGTTGTTTTGAAGGACAACATAGGTAGCAAACAAAGTGGCAAATAAAATGACATCCGTCATCAAGTAAATCCAGAATCCTAAAGTACGCATTTCCTCCATATCCGGATGGTGAGCGTGGTCCGAATGAAGCTGCGGGTGATCTGCAAGCTTAGAATTGTGTATTTGAGCCATCAGGTCATCACCTTTCTTGCCGCAGCTTCTGTTCGTTCAATTTCTGCCACGGAAATATAATAATCGTTGTCATAGTTGAAGGAATGAACAAGCATACAAACGGCTACCCCTATTAATCCTGGAATAGCTAACCATAACCAATCAAACACAAAACCAAAACCTGCAACGAACCAGAACATCGACATCACAAAAGGAATACCAGAATTTTTAGGCATATGAATCGGTTCTAACGCTGACACAGGCTTATACTGGCCTTTTTCCCTGTTAAGCTTCTCTTCCCACCACTCGTCCTGAGCAGAAACCTGAGGTATCGTTGCAAAGTTATAATGAGGTGCAGGAGAAGGGATCGACCATTCCAGCGTACGACCATTCCATGGATCACCCGTTACATCTTTTTTAAGATGTTTGATGCTATATGCAATCTGCCATACTTGAAACAAAAAGGCGATGCCCATCAAAACGGCTCCTATGGTGGATACCATATTCATATCCGCCCACCCCTTGTCCCATCCGTATGACGCTACTCGACGAGTCATACCCATTAAGCCGAGTACGTATTGCGGCATGAAGCATAAGTAAAATCCAATATTCCAGAACCAGAATGCCCATTTACCAATACGCTCGTTCAACTTAAAGCCAAACAGCTTTGGCCACCAATAATACAAGCCAGCGAAGTAACCGAACACCACACCGCCAATGATGACATGATGAAAATGCGCAACAAGGAAATAGCTGTTATGGAACTGAAAATCTGCCGGCGCTACGGATAGAAGAACACCAGTCATTCCTCCTGTTATAAAGCAGGGAATAAAACCGATCGTCCACATCATTGGCGTCTCGAACGTGATTTTACCTCGGAACATCGTAAACAGCCAATTGAAGACTTTAACGCCTGTCGGTATTGCGATCAGCATCGTCGTAAGCGCGAAAAATGCGTTGACATCCCCACCTGAGCCCATCGTAAAGAAATGATGCGCCCACACTAAAAAGGACAGAAAGCTGATAATTAACATGGCGTACACCATTGATTTATAACCAAACAGCTTTTTCTTCGCGAAAGTGGACACAATTTCTGAGAAAATCCCAAATGCGGGCAATACGATAATATAAACCTCAGGGTGTCCCCACATCCAAATTAGATTGATATACATCATCGGATTTCCACCGCCGTCCAAGGTGAAAAAATGCGCGCCTGCATAGCGGTCTAGAAACAACAGCGCCAAAGTAACTGTTAAGATTGGGAAAGAAAAAATAATGGCAATACAACTGGAAAATACGGACCAAACATACATCGGCATTTTCATCAGTTTCATGCCCGGAGCACGCATTTTCAGAATGGTCACAATAAAGTTAACACCAGTCATCAAACTGCCGATTCCTGAAATCTGTATCCCCCAAATATAGAAGTCCTGTCCAACACCTGGATTAAACATTTTTTCTGAATATGGCGGATAAGCCAGCCAGCCCGCATCTGGCGATCCTCCGATAATAAATGACAAATTAAACAACATCGCACCTGCAAAGAAAAGCCAAAAGCTGAGCGCATTCAGAAACGGAAATGCCACATCACGCGCTCCAATTTGCAGCGGTACAATCACGTTAAACAAACCGAACATAAATGGCATCGCCATAAACAAAATCATAATGACACCATGTGTTGTAAAAATCTGGTTATAATGGTCTGGCGTCAAAAACTCCAGCTCCGGTGCAGCTAGCTGAGCCCTCATTAAGAGTGCGTCTACTCCACCCCGAAATAACATGAGAAAGGCACAAATAATATACATAATACCAATTTTTTTATGATCAACTGTCGTTAACCATTCACGCCATAGCCAGATCCACTTTTTGAAATAAGTTAACGCGAATACAATTGCAATGATAGTAAGAGCAATACTGACATCCGCACCGTAAATCATTGGATCTCCAGTCACAAAGAAATCCGAGGCAAAGTCTTTCACCTTTTCCCACATGAATGCTTCTCTCCTTACCTTTTCATTCTGAATCCATTATTCTTCGGCATGGATTTCTTGTATTTCTTTCGAACTCAATCCATGATTGTGCGAGGACGCATACTTTGTAACCGTCATCTCAAACAAGCCCTCTGGGAAAGCTGAGAAAGTTTTAACATCCGATGCGGCAGGTTTTGCCAACTGCTTGTACCCGTCTAACGTCAACACAGGCGATGAGGCTTTAATTTCATTCACCCATTTATCAAACTCATCCTGCGTAGTTGCTTTCACATCAAAATACATTTTCGCAAAATCTTTTCCCGTGAAATTAGCACCGGAACCCCAATATTCCCCTTGCTCATCTGCTTGTAAATGAAGTGTCATAGCCATGCCAGACATGGCGTAAATCTGACCTCCGAGCTGCGGAATCCAGAAGGAGTTCATCGGAGAATCCGCAGTAATCTCAAATCGGATCGGTGTATCCTCCGGAATCTGGATGTAATTCACAGTTGCAATTCCTAACTCCGGATATTGGAACAACCATTTCCAATCCAGCGAAGTCACTTGAATGGTCAACGGCTTGTTATCCGACACAAGGGGCTTGGATGGCTCAAGATCATACGTATACTTCACAGTAATAACGGCCAACACGGCAATAATAATAATCGGAATCCCCCACCAAATGATTTCCAGCTTCGTGTTATGTTCCCAGTTTGGCGTATATTTCGCCTTTCTGTCTTTTTTATCGCGGTATTTCCACACAATGATCGCGGTAAGAATTAAGACAGGGACGATTATTACGGAAATCAATACAGTTGAGATAACCATTAAATCACGCTGTTGTTCAGCAATCGGCCCTTTGGGATCAAGCACGACTATGCTTTCTGAGCATCCAGTTGCAATCAAGAGCAGCAGCACAGGTATTGATAAGGATGCGAACCAGCGAAGTGCTTTGGGTGTTTTCATGTTTGTCATCTCCTATCCTTTCTACATGCGTAAGTAATTAACAAGCACGTCTAACATTAATGGGGATGTGTTCGTGTGTCACCAACCACCAATCCTAACAAGTACCCAGCCAAGTTCAATAAACGGTGACAAAGTTGACAATCTTTTGCCACAAGCAAAAAGGCATGTCTCCGTCTTATGACGTAAACATGCCTTTAAGGTCAATCCTATTCAACAGGGTTCCAAAATCAATGATCAAGCCTGATATCCCTTCAATCAGCCCCGCAATTTTTTCCAAAGGCAATCCTAATACGCGTACAAGCATGATTGCCATTTGAATACGTGTAACGGCTTGCTTAGGACGGAAGGACCCATTATCATATCCGTTAATATTAATCTATCGATTATTCATAGCATCCTTCCAGGCTTTATCCATGTTCTCGAGCATGCCATCGGGTTTAATCGCTTTTAGATATACACCCTGCGCAGAGGTCATCATCTCGGTAGTAGCCACACCGCCGAATTCCCAACCCTGATCCAAGAATGGATAGCTGCTGCCGCTCGCAACAATATCTGCAATGTATTGCAGTGACTTGTTAACCTCGCCCGTTTCTCCCTTAATGGTCATGAAAGCCTGCTGGCTCTTCGCCCATATCGATTGGTTCTCGCTTTGCGCCCAGAATTCTAAATATTTCTTCGCGGCATCAATTACCTTCGAGCTTTTGTTTATCGCAAACGTTGTACCAACAGCCGCGGAGGCAACCACTTTCTCGCCTGCAGCATTCGAAGGCATTGGGAACATACCCACATTCAGCTCAGGATTAGCAGCCTGCATACCTGGCAGCGACCAGTTGCCGTCAATGTACATCGCCGCCGCTCCGGTAACAAACACTTGCTGCGCTTGATCGAGGCTGACACCTGTGCTTTTCGGTGTTAAATAACCTTTGGTATCAAGCTCAAACCAATTATTTACCATTTTAGGCCATCCTTTGGTGAATGTAGTCGTCCCAGCGTTCAGCTGAGTGTCAAATTCAGCATTATCCGCATAAACAAGACCTGGAGCCATTGTGTATAGAGCAGCGAGTGTCATCCAACCATCGTTGTTGCCAATGGATACCGGCAAAATGCCAGCAGCTTTTATTTTCTCTGCCGCAGCTAGAAACTCATCCCAGTTCTGAGGTACTTCAATACCAAGGTCAGCGAATATCTTCTCATTGTAGTAAACACCTAATACGTTCATATCGTTGGGAATGCCTACGATTTTCCCATCGAAAGATGTTGACTTTAAGGAAGCTTCCGTATAATTTGTGATCCATTGTTCTCCTGAAAGGTCCAGTAAGTATCCTGCTTTACCATAAGTAATAATGTCAGACAATCCTGGGTGAAGCATGATGACATCAGATGCATCATTTGACGCAAACCTTGCTTTCAGAAAATCTTTAAATTGTCCACCCGGCATCCCTTCATACACGACTTTAATGTTAGGGTTATCTTTCATAAATTTTTCATTAAGCTCCGGTATAGCACCTAGTTCAGTGCCTGACTTAAAGCCGGTAACTTTTAATTCTACTTGCTCGACTACCGGAGCCTTCGTTGATTCCGGCGTTTTGGTTGCGTTTACACTTTCACCAGCGTTCGTACCTTTATTGCCATTCCCGGAACATGCCGCCAGCAATAAAAATACTGTAAGCATTATTGCTACCATTACATTTTTTCTGTTCATTTACTTATTACCTCCCCGTTTTTTAAGTGAATGCTATTCACGTTATTAGCTTACTAGATCGGAAAAAGGATTGTAATTGCTTAAAATTATTGTTTATTCTTTTTTTTTCGGATGTTGCCTTTTCGGTCATGTGAAATTAACGAAAAAAAAAGAAGAGCACATGCTTAAGGCGCCCATCGAAAAATGTAGACTTTAATGTCGTGAAATGAACCTAAAAAGATAAAGGTGAATTTTCATTCGGGATGGAATGAGAATTCACCTTTTCTTATTGTTTATACCGCCCATTAAAAAGGAAAATAATTCAAATGTATTTAGCTAATTGCTTTTAGCTCTTTTATTTGCTCTATATGTCGTTCTAATAATCTCGCAATTGGCCTCCATGCTTAGTGCGCTCTTTCTCTGTACATCATTGGTGTAATTTGGTATACCTTCCGAAATAGAGTGCTGAAATATTTCGGACTAGTATAGCCGACAGCAAAGGCTACCTCGTACATTTTCATATCGGTTTCCCTCAGAATACGGCGAGCCTCTTCCAGCCTGACCTTCGTGACATAATCAATAAACTTCTGTCCCGTCGACTCTTTGAATAGCTCACTCAGATAGGTTGGATGCAAAAATACAGCATGAGCGAGCTGCTCAAGATTAAGCTCTGGCTTGGAAAATTGTTGTTTTATCATCTCTTGCACACGATCAATAACTTTACGAATATTGCGGTCTGTGACATCCTCAAGCATCAAGCCGCCAACAAATGCTTCTACTGCCTGCACCATTTCTGCCGAGGTAAGCGCTAATGGGAGTCTCTCGGACAGCTGTTCCGCTGCTTGACGCAGCTGGCTGCCCAGTCTCGATTGATTGCCCACCACTGCCGATCCCGACAATACAGACAGAATTGGATAGCAGCGCGCAGCGACATAAAAAACATTTTCCCCGGATAAGCGTACAAGCTCCTGCTTCCACTGATGGAGCAGCTCAAGTGTGCTCTGCACATCATTGGTTTCAATCGCAACCGTTAACCGTGTAAGCCGCTCTCGTTCCTCCTTGCCTTGTTCCTCAGCAACACCCTCATGGCGGCGGAACACCCTGTTCAACGCATGTCGATAGCCTTCACGCAGCTGTTCCAGCTGAGCGAAAGGATTAGAGCAGCCCAATCTTTCCAGACGCGGCCCGGTATGATAGGCTGACTTGCGATCTAAACCGAGCTTGAGCAGCATGCTTTCCCATTCCTCATGACCAGGCAGCGCTGTTCCGATGACCACAAACAGCGTACATGATTCAGACACGACGACACCAATCACCTGCTGCACACCTGGGGCTGCCTTCTCCATATGCCCTGCTACAAGATCCATGTGTAGTCGGTCAATTCCCGTCTGCCCATGCTCCCAGAACATCGCGATTACAGCATATTCCAGCCTACTTTCCTGCTGCTCTGCCAGCCAGCCACGCGATTCGAACGCCTGACGCAGTTCCTTGAAGCGGCTGTCGCTTTGGCTGACTAGCCACTCAAGCAACAGCTTCTCCACATAAATGGTTGTATGAAGCTCCTTCTCTCGCAGCAGCTGCTCCACCTTGTGGACAGCATCCACAAGCTCATCCCGCTGCACTGGCTTCAATAAATAGTCGGTAGCCCCGTTTCGCAAAGCCGTCTGGAYATAATTAAACTTCTCATATCCGGTCAAAATAATTTTATACAGTCCCGGCCAGTGCTGATCCATCATACGGGACAGCTCAAGACCATTCATTCCTGGCATATTAATATCAATGATAGCCAGTTCGGGAGACGCTCCTTCAATGGATGCAAGCGCACTCTCTGCATCCTCACAGCTGAGAACGATTTCCCATTCGGGCAGTAAACGCTGCACAAGCTGCGATAATCCCATACGAATCGTTTCTTCATCATCAACGATCATCATTTTCGGCAAGAGCGTTCCCCCCTTCATCTTCTGTACAGTACTTGAATCTGATTTGAACCAATGTACCTGATGTCAGCAGCTGCTTGATGGTCACGCCATAACCGTCTCCATAATAGCCTGATATGCGCTTGTGCACATTATACAGACCGATATGCTCCTCCGGCTCATCCATAGAGACGGCTGACAATAGCCGTTCCACTTCAGCCAGTCTCTCCGTACTAATGCTCTTGCCGTCGTTGCTTATGCTTACAACAAGGTCA
This sequence comes from Paenibacillus sp. P4_A7, assembly GCF_056402455.1. Taxonomy (NCBI): domain Bacteria; kingdom Bacillati; phylum Bacillota; class Bacilli; order Caryophanales; family Paenibacillaceae; genus Paenibacillus; species Paenibacillus sp. P4_A7. Next base: position 9,377 of record NZ_JBFUHJ010000087.1, read on the forward strand.
TCCTCCTGACGTTCGCCAATAATCGAAATCCGGCCAGCACCACGGGCTGGCGCAATTGCATGCTCAAGGGCGTTCTCCACTAGAGGCTGAATAATCCACGGTAAAGTGCGGCATTGGAGCAGCCCTTCATCTATTTCAATAAAATAGGTCATCTTAGGAAAACGGATGTGCTGCAGCTTTATATAGACCTGCACATATTCCAGCTCACGCGATAATGGAATTCGTTCTGCATTTTGACGTAGTGATAGACGAAATAGCTTGCCGAGCAAAGATACCATTTCCGCTACCTCGTAATCCTGGTTAATCTCCGCCTTCATATTGATGGATTCAAGCGTGTTATACAAAAAATGCGGATTGATCTGACTTTGAAGYAGCTTGAAATCCGCCTGCTGCTGATAAATCCGCATCGTCAACACCCGGTTAACGAGTTCATTAATGGTTTCCACCATATGATTGAAGCTGTGTCCCAGCTGCCCAACTTCGTCCTGAGCTTTTGTATGAAACCGTACATTATAATCACCTATTTCCACCCGGCGCATCAAACGTTTCATACCTTTCAGCGGCTTTATAATGCTCATCGTTAGAACGGATGACAAAATAATGGAAAGCACAAGCACGGATCCCGTAAACGTCCATAACAAATTTCGCAGCAGCCTTAACTCATCTGACAGCTGAGTTACTGAAACCGTATTCAATACAATCCAACCAGTAACAGGGGAACGGACGTATTGCACCATCGTCTGCTCCCCGTTTAAGTCGGCTGTGAATTTCCCGTAATTGTCCTCAAGCGGCAGATCAAAGGATTTAGAAATATGTTCGGTATCTGGGTGATAAATAATAGTCCCCTTCTCATCGACAATGAACATAGTAGTAGACATTTTGATCTTCGTCTCACTTAGCAGCTTATGTATATAATCCGTAGAAATATCGATAAGAAGCAGCCCATAGGGATTACGGTTCTCAACCTTGACAATACTGCGGGCATAAGAAAAAATGTACGGATTAGCAGTCCCGTTGTTCTTTACATATTGCGGGCGATAAGGAGGTATGATGACACCACGTCCATCTGCTGCCATCACCTTGTCATACCATCCCTCTTCAGAAAAGCTGCTATGATCAATCCACTTTCCAGATCCATACTGCGAATACTGTACCTCACCGCCTTTAATCCAATAGATGCCTTCAACATCGTGAAATGGGATAATCAGCATCATATTGCGTAGTGTGCGGTCAAGCGCTATTTTCTCATTAAAAACATTCATTGGATCTTTCTTAGTTGTCAATCCATCTACTCCACCTAGATAAAATGTCATAGACAAACGATCAATCTGCTGTACATAGTTGTCCAGATTCGCACTAATCTGATCAGTCAGATTCAACCCGAACTCACTCACTCTAGTCGTCAGATTATCGTGATAACGTTGAAAGCCAAGCAGGGTCACAATATATACCGGGATAATAATGCATAGCGCATACACACATACGAGCTTCTTATCCAAATTCCAGTCTCGAAATCGTGTAAACCGCAGCAAATGCGTCATGCAGCTATCCCCTTCCGTTATCGCGACCAGCAATCTTTTAACTCTTCTCTCTATCAGCCTATTAAATGGATATTATCCTTTTACAGAGCCCGCTGCAAGACCTTTTATAATAAACTTTTGCAGGAACACATATACAACTAGCAGCGGCATAACTGACAGCACCATTCCTGGGAACAACAAGGACCAATTCGTAACGTGCTCCCCTACGAACATATACAGTTCAATTGTAATAGTACGGAACTCCTGTTTCTGCAAAAACAAGAGCGGCACAGTAAAATCGTTCCATACATTAAGCGAGCAAAGCACAATAATCGTTGYTGTGACCGGCTTGATGATTGGGAACACAGCTAACCAGAACGCTCTGAATAATGAGCACCCATCTATTTTGGCCGCCTCCTCCAGCTCTTTCGGCGATGTGCGCAGAAATCCGGTATACAGAAAAACAGTTAGAGGCAAATTGATGGCCGTGTAAATAAGAATCGCACCATAGTAGGTGTTAACCATATGAAGCATATTAATGAAGCGATACAACGGCACCATCGCCAATTGGAAAGGCAGCATAATACCAGCAATAAAATACATGTAAATCACATAGTAGGATTTCTCGGTTCTTCTAGCCAGCGGATAGGCTGCTAATGAACCTATAAGAACAAGCAAACACACCGTTCCTGCTGTAATGAGCAGCGTGTTGCCGAAAACAATAGGAAAACGCATCTGCTTCCACGTTTCTACGAAATTGCTTAAATTGAAAGAGGTTGGCAGCGATAATGGCGAGCCTGCCATCTCCTGCGGTGTTTTGAACGTCATGGATATAATGAAAAACAATGGATAAATAGAAATAGCTGCAATCAGAATCATAACTAGTTCCAATAGAAGTGTTTTGCGTTTCGTTTTTTTCCACATTATCCTCTACACCTCTCTTCGACGCAGCAGCAAAATCTGCACCAATGAAATAATGAACACAAACAGGAACATTACCACGCCCATAGCTGTGCCATAACCAAAACTGCTTTTGGTAAATGCTGTTGAGAATAGAAGTGTTGTCATCGTTTCCGTCGCGTGGAAAGGACCGCCCTTGGTCGTTACAAAAATAATATCAAACGCTTTCAAAGTTCCGATGCTGGACAACACAACATTAATCGTAATAGAAGGCGCAAGCAGCGGAAATGTAACTGATTTGAACTTTTGCCAACCGCTCGCCCCATCAATGCCAGCCGCTTCATATAATTCCCCGGGAATCGTCTGCAGGTTAGCGAGATAAATGATCATGGAGTAACCGGCAAATTGCCAAACAGCCATCATCACGATACTATACAGAGCAAATTGCGGATCACCTAGCCAAGATTGCTCCCAGGCGGACAACCCCAGTGTACGCAAAAGTACGTTGAGCACCCCATTTGACGGTTCAAAAATATACATCCAGGTATAGCCCACAACAAGAGGACTAAGAATGGCAGGCACAAAAAACAACGTCTTTAAAATTTGCTTGCTTCGAATTTTGGAATCCATCGCCAGAGCTAACGGAACACCCAGTCCGTTTTGAATAATAACGACAAAAACTGTAAACACCAACGTATTGCGTATCGCCTGGCCGAACACCTTATCGTCTAATAAATTGGAAAAGTTGCGAAGCCCCACAAAATCCATTGTCTGATAGAGACCATTCCAATTCGTCAGACTGTAGAAGAAGCTGCCCAGAACAGGACCTAGCAGAAACATGCTGTATACAATCAAAGCTGGCGCGATGAAACAGGCAAATACCAGATGCTCCTTCTTATTCATAGATAGTTTAAACAATTACCTCTCATCTCCTTTCGGTAATTTTATGTTACCTGAAAGCGCTGAGCGTAAAAATGACCTAAAATTCATGTTTCCTCTCTTTTTTTCGGATGATAGTTAATCCTACTAATTATGGAATTCAAGTGAAAACAATCAATTTACTGTTCTACTGTTAAAATGTAATTAATTAGTTAAATCTATTCAAAATGATCTATCTCTACAGTGTGGTGCATCAAAAAACGGAATCAATAGCACTAATGACACACAACTTTCGCTAAATGATTCTGTATCACTATCATCCAGTAGTAGAAGAAGGACTATACTAATATTTATGGATTTGCACAATTAAATTTAAATAGGAGATGCTCATTTTGGACAATCAGCAATGGATCGCACCTGAACTTTACAATCTCACTTCAGAAATGGAACATCATCCTTCAGATAAGGTTGCGCTTAAATGGTTAAATGGACAAGGGGTTTGCGTGGAAATTACATATGGAGAGCTGCGGAAGCAAGCAAATCAACTAGCCGGAGGTTTAGCGGATCTTGGTCTGCGTCAAGGGGATCGTGTTCTCGTAATGGTTCCACGTAGAATCATTACCTATGTCATCTACTTGGCATGTCTAAAGCTGGGGATTGCCATCATACCTTCTTCCGAGTTGCTTCGGGCAACGGATTTATCCTTCCGCCTTAGACATTCCGAAGCAAGGGCTGTTATTGCCTGGTCCGGGATTACCTCTGAAGTCGATAAGATCGAGGAAGATTTGCCAGCATTAAATTACCGTATCTCTGTTTCTGGTGATGAAGATCGAGATGGAGACTATACAAATTCCGATTGGCTTGACATTGAGAAATTGATGGCAGATCAGCCCGATACCTTCACAACAGTAAATAGCCACAGAGACGATATCGCGATTTTGGCCTATACTTCTGGAACAACTGGCAACCCTAAAGCTGTTGTCCATAGTCATGGTTGGGGTTATGCTCACTTACGAATCACTTCGTCCTTATGGCTAGATATTCGTGAATCGGATACCGTCTGGGCAACTGCCGCACCCGGTTGGCAAAAGTGGATTTGGACCCCGTTCTTGACCGTACTTGGAAACGGAGCAACCGGCTTCGTATATAATGGGCCATTTCAGCCGAATCGGTATTTGCATCTGATGCAAGATCATGGTATCGAGGTATTGTGCTGTACGCCAACGGAATACCGATTAATGGCTAAGACGAAGGGGTTAGAGCAGTACGACTTGTCGCAACTGCGCTGTGCGGTTTCCGCTGGCGAGCCCTTAAATCAGGAAGTTATCGACACTTTCCAGCGMCATTTCGATATTACTATTCGGGACGGCTACGGACAGACTGAAAGTACACTAATCATCGGAACGCTCAAGGACATTCCAATTCGGACGGGTTCCATGGGCAAGTCTATTGCTCCAGGCATTGTTGAAGTCATAGATGAGGATGGTCATCCGCTTCCTCCGGAAGTAGTGGGAGATATTGCTGTGCATTTGAGCATGCCGGCATTGTTCCAAACCTATTACAAGGAAACTGATCGAAAAGCAAACAACTCGCGAGGGAATTACTTCTTAACTGGTGATCGGGCGMGCAAAGATGAGGACGGATATTTTTGGTTCGAGGGTCGGGGCGATGATATCATCATCAGCTCAGGTTATACAATCGGTCCCTTTGAAGTAGAGGATGCGCTTATGAAGCATGCCTCGGTCAAAGAATGCGCTGTTGTGGCTAGCCCTGATGAAATTCGCGGTCATATAGTTAAGGCGTTTATTGTACTGAAGGATGAATCAACCGCTTCTCCGGCGCTTATTAAGGAGCTGCAGTCGCATGTCAAAGAATGGACAGCCCCCTATAAGTATCCGCGCAAAATAGAATTTATCCAGGATCTCCCGAAGACATCCTCCGGAAAAATACGAAGAATTGAGCTGCGGGAACAGGAAAGTCGGGCGGCTCTGAAAGAAGAGTCTTAGATTGCAATAACTACAAGTAGCGAAGTTGTGCGTAAATAATGGATAGAGCATTCAGAAAACATCTGATTATCTATGATCAAATCAAAAGCACACAACAAACCCCTAGCCTCCCGACAATGGAAGCTGGGGGTTTCACTTGTCTCAAACCATCCAATTAAATTTTAAACATCTCTATTACTCTTATAAACTTCAAAGGAGGAAATCTTCGGACACCATCTAGACTCTAAAATATTCAGTCGCATGTACCCAACAACCGTGCCTTTGTATAACGAAATTCATTCGTCACCGTCTTTATACTCCAGCTCGAACCGTTCAATACGCTGACCGAAACGCTACTCTTGCAGCACAACATGGTCAAAGAATAGTAAACTTCTCCCCGGGCTTTAATACTTTCCCGTTCATCCCTTTTTCTCGAAGAAGCTGGACAAAATCATCTGCTTCCTGAAGAATAGCTGGAAATGTATTGTAATGCACAGGTACAACCAGCTTGGCATTATACCACTCTGCTGCTTGTAACGCATCCTCCGGTCCCATTGTAAAATGATCACCGATTGGTATAAACGCAACATCAATTTGATGACGATCTCCAATCATCTTCATATCACCGTATAAAGCGGTATCCCCTGCATGAAGAATCGTTTTGCCTTCTGCATGAAGAATAAATCCTGCCGGCATACCAGCATATATAATTTTTTTCTCTTCTTCGATAACGATACCTGATGAATGAAACGCCTGCACCATTTTAGCCTTTGCGAATCCCAAATCGACGGTTCCGCCGATATTCATACCGATTGTCCGTACTCCTTTCCATGACATATAGGTAGCAAGCTCAACAATTGCCACGACCGGCGCATCATTTCTCGAGGCGATCAAGTCAGCATCCGATATATGATCTGCGTGCGCATGCGTAAGCAATACCGCGTCCACTCTTATGTCCTCCGCTTTCGTAACGGCCAATTCATTTCCTCTGAGAAAAGGATCGATAACAAGTGATTTCTCTCCAGTGATCATTTGAACACAGGAATGTCCATGATAAATGAGCTCCATGATTTTATTGCCTCCATGTTTTAAATATTCTAATTATCTGTTCTCGCTTCTTCTTGTCCCTTCATATTTTCCTTGAATTGCTTAGGCGTACAGCCATTGAAACGCTTGAACAGCTCATAGAAATGAGCCATATTCTCAAGCCCAGCCTCCACAGCAATGTCCGTAATATTCATGTTGTCCATAACGAGCATTCGTTTTGCTTTCGCTATTCTTTTACGGTTAACAAACTCAGTGAAAGATAACCCCATCTTTTTCTTGAAATACTTTGAAAAATAAACATAACTCATACCGGCAAGCTTACTTACTTCTGTCATGTCAATCTTCTCAGAGAGATGATTCTCGATATATTCGACAACCGGACGCAGTAAATCAGCATCCACGTACTCATGCGCCGACAGCAACTGTTCATCATCATTGCGTAGCAAGGTAAGAAGTAAATGTTTAATATGCATACTGACGGCAATCTCGTAGCCTTTCTTCTTCTCCATCACTTCCTCGTGAATATGAAGAAGAATATCGCCTACCTCAGCTCGGACATGTGGAAACTTATTGAATAGATAATTTAATTCGTCTAGCGGGTTCATGATCTCCATGAAATGCCTCGTATAGTGCATCATCGCTGGATCAAAATAAGGCTCTAAATCCACATGGAGAACAATATATTGTACTCGTTGTCCTTTACTTAATTGTGGCTTGTGCAGCTGAGAAGATCCAATGACCATAACATCACCAGGATGCAGCAGGTAAGAATTGGTCAGCGTATATATCTCGTGAACGCCTTCCAACACAAGAATGAATTCGATCTCCTTGTGATAATGCCAAGGTTGCGAGCTATATCCTTTATCACCTCTATCTGTAAATTTCCACACTTTAATGCAGAGCTGTGGATTCTGATAATGAATAGGTTCTTGAATACTTTCCATCTGATTGTTCCCCCTCTCCATATTAATAGATTGAATATGGATACAAACTGACTAAATATTCGCATATACGACCCTCCCGCTTAGCATGTATCATTTGATTTAGTAAAACTAATCAACGATACAAAAGGAGACGGACTATGAAAGTTGCTGTATTAGGTTGCGGTGGACTCGGACATGTCCACGCGGATATTTACTCTAAGCTTAGTGGTGTTGAGTTGACTGGTTTATGCGACATAGAAATCGAGCATGTCCGCGAACTGTCCCAGAGAACTGGAGCACCAGTATTCTCTTCATTTGAACAAATGCTAGCTGAAGCGGAATTTGACGCCATAAGTATCACTTTACCAAGTTATTTACACAAAGAATATACTCTCTTAGCGGCAAAAGCAAAAAAACATGTCATTAGTGAGAAACCGATCGCTCTCAATCTAGCGGATGCAAAAGAGATGATTCAATGCTGCGAAGATAACGGCGTTCGCTTGTTTGTAGGACATGTAGTCCGGTTCTTCCCTGAATATGTAAACCTGAAACAAACGATTGATCAAGGCAATATTGGCAAACCTGCAGTAGCTCATGCCAGCCGTATCGGTGGCCATCCTGGAAACACTAAGGACTGGTATAAGGATTCAACGAAAAGCGGCGGGGTCATCATCGATTTAATGATACATGATTTGGATTTCTTGAGATGGAGTATGGGTGAGATTGAAAGCGTATATGCGATGAATCACACGAGTGAGGAGCTTGACTACGCGTTGGTTACCCTTCAGTTCAGCAGCGGAGCTGTCGCGAACGTCGAATCAAATTGGGGGTTCCCAGGACCTTTCCATACGAAAGCCGAAATCGCAGGCAGCGGTGGAATCATAACAGCTAATAGCTTGAAAAACAGCTCCCTACAAATTCATAAAGCGGCTACTTCAGAGAAAAGCTCATTTGTAACTATTCCGGAAAGCCCTTCCTTCCGCAATCCCTATGAGCTTGAGATCGAGCATTTTATTACTTGCATCGAAACTGGTTCAGAATCGATAGTGACTGCTCATGATGCATATAAAGCATTGGAGCTGGCAGAAGCCGCGCTTGAAAGCGTACGAACGGGCAAAGTCGTTCATCTCCCATTAGGAGGAAATACACGATGACTAAATTAAAAGTTGGCATGATTAGCTTTGCCCACGGGCATGCATTCTCTTATTTCCATTCACTACACGCTCTACCTGATGTTGAAATACTAGCCATAGCTGACCCTATCGAAAGTCGAGTAAGCGAGATCGTCAGCAAACACGAATTAGCTTATTACGCCGATTACCATCAGCTTCTTGAAACAGATGTAGATGCAGTCGTTATCTGCTCGGAAAATTCACTTCACGCAGAGATTACCATTGCAGCTGCAAACAAAGGAAAACATGTACTCTGTGAAAAGCCTCTTGGCATTGATGTAGACGATATGAAAAAAATGATTTCCGCTTGCCATGACAATAATGTACAGCTTATGAC
>NZ_JBFUHJ010000088.1:0-18093 GCF_056402455.1 Paenibacillus sp. P4_A7
GATTAATATAACATCTCTTTGCTCTTGAAATTCCTACATATGATATGATGGAATCGCTTTTTTATGTTGAAAAATGATCAATTTAGAGGGACTGGTCATATGGATTTTGAAATTGTAGCTGGAGAACGCATAGGAATTTTTCATTTAGGATCGACTTTGGAACAATTAAAAGTATGCCTGAAAAATCAGTATAAGATTGAATTGAGAGAAGATTGCTTAGTAGTTAAGTCAGATAACTTATGGTTCTGGCTAGATGTTAAAACAAATGTCATATATCAAATAATGGCTCTTAATAGCTTCAATGGGAAGTTTTTAGGCGAAATTGGTATAGGCGATACTTTATCTGATGTTGAATTTCGGATTGGAAAGTGGAAACAAGAATATGATGTATACGAACTACCTAAATATAAAGGTATATGTTTTCAGTTAAAAGACGTTGATTATGAAGAAAAATGGGATGAATTATCAGCACCATTTGAGTCCATTTCAATATATAAAATATAGCTTGCCGTTAAGCTAACGAGCAGGATAGTCGATATATTCTCGCGAATATTTGTGTAACTAAACGACCAAAATTTGCAAGGGTGGTGGACATTATGTTGAATCAATCCCTTTTGAGAGACGGATTAACGATCATCTCTTCATGCAAAAAGGAATCAGGTGACATTTGGCAGGCTCACTTTGGTGCTGCCGCTATCGGCAGTTATTTTTTCGTTACAACTAATAATCTGAGTCAAGAACTGGCTCAATTAGTATCTTCGCAGGCCGGAGCGATGGCAAAAAAGATTCTTGGGGCGAACGGTGTACAACACCGTACCGGTTGTGACGAGCAAACAGCCGTAACTACCATACTTGAGGCACTTGATAGAACGATCGATCAGCTACACTGGGTCGGTCATAATGTGATTTACAGCGCAGCAAGTTTGTTGGCCATCCATGAACTTAAAGGCTGGGGAAGTACTGAGGATATTGCAGGAATAACCGATCTCATTCGCTCGTTTGAGAGGACGATTCCGGGACGGTCATGGATTGGTTTCTCTGCTTCCGAGGTGAAAAGGATGGAGATTACGGACGCAGACGACTTTCCGACTATATCGAATCCCAATGAGCTTTCTTCGCTTGTGCTGGAACAATTGGCCGAGTTCCCCGTCATTTATCGCGCAGAATCGCATCATGATTTAATTGGTCACATGCTGACTTTCTCACATGCGTTAAACATCTTGTTTGACCTTGGCCATGTCTCCTTTTTCGAAAGAGGATTACCGCCTATAATGAAGCTGATTAAAGTTCTGCGTCATAGTCGTAACGTTAAACCTGGAGATTCAATCAAATTGGTTTCGCCTGTCGATCATCTGCCTTTGCAGCCGGCGGCGCGGGCGAACGTGCTTCCGATCGATATTAAGTATTGGGAAAAGAACTATAGCGAACAAGATTGGGATTACGGTCACGTATTTAAATTTTCTCATAGCTTCTATGACCATTTACGACGAGTGGAGCAAAAGAAAGAATCGTATATTGAAAGCTTTCGGTATATCATTGTCCAATTGTCACAACTCGAATGACTAGCGGGAAATAAATAATGAAAGTTTTTTTATTAAGAAGGTAGGTTAGATTATGGCATTTACACATCTTATTGTAGAACTACACTGTCTATATGGGGTTGGTGAGCAGGAACTGGATACTCAAGCCCCGTCTTTTTGTGAAAACGGGGTTCACAAGCCAGGTTATCATTGTTTGGTCAAAAATTGTGAGTTCGCAGGGCATGCACCAGCGCCCCTTGAGATAGCCTATTCAGACGAATGTGGAGAAGTGGATTCTGATGCGTGGATAGGATTTGGAGACGATATGGATCCTGATCCTTATAACAATAAAATGGTTTCTGAGTTGAAAAGTTCTTGGGAGAAACTTTGCAAAGATAAAGTAAATGAAGCCTATGAGCATTATATGAAACAGCACGATCTACTTGATAAGTATCATCGAGATTAAGCTAACAGGTAACTTTAGATGGATGATACAAATTGTTGAGCATGCGCTACGGTAGTCTGCTCATTCCATTATGCTTGTATAATTGGGAAGGGCATATCATGAAAGGAGATGAGTAGTGCAAATGAATAACAACAATCTACCAAAAGATAAGAGTGATTTTGAAAGTGTTGTAGTGCTCACCAGCCTAGAAAGGTCAATGGTTATTCCTTTATTACCAGAACTCTTGGTATGGTTGCAGGATATGAATTGGCCTATAGCATCAAAAATTGTTGACCTCTTACTCAAGTATACAGTTGAAATTATACCGCATGTCAAAACGATTTTTTCTCAAAGCGACACCGGCTGGACATACAACATCCTTAAGGCTTTAATTAATGAATGGGAAATGGAATTCGTCTCAGTATTGTCTTCAAGTTTACGAGAACTGGCTCAAAATTCAGATAACGATGATGATACTGATTTGTTAGCCATTGAAATTTTATGTAAACACCGTTTAATTGATGAAGCAGAAGCAACAGTCCTGTTAAAAAGAAAATTAAGTGATACAGAGGATTGTATCAATAACTTTACAGTAGAACAAAGAGTCGAGTTTTCGGAGTTGGAAAATGAAAGTCGATATATCTTAATGACAGATGCTAGTCGATTCGAGAATTATTTTAATATAAATAAGAAGGCCTTTGGACAAAAAGACCAATATGAAAATTTGCTTCGACGTTATAAAGAAATTAAAGTAACGATAAGGAGCATTTGTAGCTGAAGAAGGATAAAGGCAATAACATGGGAGAGAGTGTATATCTTAAAATTGTTATAGTATAGAAAACAAAAGGAGAAAAATATGTGCAGAAATATAAAGACTTTATTTAACTTTGACCCCCCGGCTACCGATGATGAAGTTCTGGCGGCCTCGCAACAATTCGTGAGAAAACTCTCGGGCTATAACAAGCCTTCTCAGGCGAACGAAGAGGCATTCAATCGCGCTGTTGAGGAAGTGGCTATTGCAGCTCGGACTTTATTGAACACGCTGGTAACCAACTCCGAGTCTCGTAATCGCGAGGTGGAGATTGATCGCGCTCGCGCTAGAAATGCGAAAAGGTTTGGAGTTGAAGAGAATCAGGGTACGACTCTTACGAAACCTAACGGATAACGAGAACTCAATCATATTAACAAGTAGCAGGCTGCCGGCGTTGAATCGGTAGCCTTTTTATTATGGTTTATATTTTGATAAAGCGAACTCCAATGGGTAATACTACCACACAAAATAGGCAGCTTCCTTTGGAGGGATATTTCAATGAATCCGTTTCAAGTATTCACAGGAGAGTTTCGTCATTTTATCAAAAAACCAATGGTAATCGTAACGTTTGTGGCAGTGGCATTGATACCTATTTTATATAGCGGTTTTTTGATCAAGGGTACATGGGATCCATATGGTCAGCTTCAAGACCTTCCGGTTGCAATTGTTAATCAGGACCAAGGTGCGATGTTTGAAGGAAAGACGATGACAGTCGGCAAAGAGTTTGTCGATGAACTGAGGAATAATGATGAATTCGCATGGAGCTTCGTCAGCCCGGAAGAGGCGTCTTTAGGTATGAAAAACAATCATTATTACGCCACAATCACAATCCCACCTGAATTTTCAGCAGATGCTGCTTCACTTGCGAGTGATAACCCCAAACAGGCGGAAATTATATATGAATCAAACAGCTTTTATAATTTTGTAGCAGGTCAAATAAGTGAAAGTGCGACCAAGGAATTGAGAAATCAGCTTTCCGCGAATTTAACAGAAGCCTATTCCCGAAGTATTTTATCTCAGTTCGAGACGATATCGACCGGGTTTAGTGAAGCGGGAAAGGGAGCAACGCAGCTCCATACAGGCTCCGTGGAATTAAGTGATGGAATTGGAAAAGTGAAGACAAATCTAGCTTTATTGGTAAGTGGAACAGAGCGGCTTAGTGGAAGCGTTGGGTTGTTGCAAGCTGGTGTGCTCAAATTAGGTGAAGGGTCAACTGAGGTTAGCAACGGAGCAGCCAGCTTATCGAGTGGAACAAATCAATTGGCGGATGCCGGAAAGAAGCTTGAACAGGGCGCTGAGAAAACGGTACGAGGGTCGTCTGCTTTGCTAACGGGCTTACAGTCTTCTATGAAGGGGGCAAATGACTTAACTAAGGGCCTTGAATCCTCTTTGGCAGGGAGTGGGCAGTTGGAAACAGGCATAACCAATTCAGCATCCGCAACCGGCGATTTATCTGATAGCTCTGCGCAAATCGCAGCAGGTTTAGAAAAACTTACAACTGATTTTCCTGATTTGGCATCCGATGCAAATATGCAAAAACTGCTTGCTGCAAGCAAGGCTGTTGCCAAAGGTGCAAAGGAATTAAATACGGCTCAAAAACAGCTCTTAACTGGCAGCAAGTCATTATCACAAGGGACGCAAAGGCTTCTGACTGGCAGCCAGCAGTTAAGTAAAGGTCAGCAGCAATTGCTTCAAGGAGCTTCTGATTTACAAACAGGTGAAAAGCAATTATATGAGGGTTTAAAACAATACAATTCCAAATTTACTGAGCTTGCGAGCGGAACTAAAAAGCTGGAGCAGGGAGCAGGCCAATTGAGTCAAGGTGCCGGGGAGTTAAGCACTGGAATGGGGCAAATTGCGGTTGGGATAGATAAAGTAGCAGATGGAGCCAAGCAATTGGACACGGGAGCCGTTCAATTGCAAACAGGCTCATTAAAGCTCGTTGATGGAAGCAGTCAGTTAGCTGTTAAATTAAACGACGCAGCCGGGGAAACCTCTGCCTTTAAAGCGGATGACCAAAGGATTCATATGCTCGCAGAACCCGTCGCCATCAAGGCTAATGATGATCGGAAGGTTACCCTTTATGCGAATGGGATCGCTCCATATTTCATCTCTCTGGCTTTGTTTGCAGGGTCACTCGTCTTTACGACGATTTATTCGGCCCGCAGCACAAATGCTACAGGGGCAACAGGCGTTCGATTACTTATTAGCAAGCTTCTTACATTCAGTATAATGAGTGTGCTTCAATCCTTGGTTGTTTGTACAGTTCTCGTGTTTTTTCTTGGATTAAAGGTGCAAAGCATACCACTGTTTTATCTATTTACGATCGTGGTAGGCTTAACTTTCATGCTGCTTATACAGGCGCTTGTCACTTGGCTGGATCAACCGGGTCGTTTTGTTGTCCTCCTGATTATGATCTTTCAGTTAGCTTCAAGCGCGGGAACCTTCCCGGTTGAGCTTCTGCCTGGCTGGGCAAAAGTGCTACATCGATGGCTCCCTATGACATACAGCATTCGTGGATTTAGGGATGTAATCTCAAGCGGTGCATACGAGCATATGTGGCATCAAGTCGGTTATCTGTCCATTTTTATAGTGGCATCTGTTATATTAACATCTGTTTACTTCTTAGTTTACAAGAAACGTCATACAGATGATGAACAGCTGTTTCCTGTAACGGTATAGTGGAGGTTGACTGCCAACACGTATCGCCCCACTGCGCGCTGGGAGCAACGCTCGGTGCAGAGGTATTTGTGAGAGGTTGGATAGTTAATTGAATTTTCAAAATATTTATTGTGAAAAGACTATAATGCTGTTAATCTTAGTAGAAATATTTTCTATTAGGAGCTGTTGTGATGAGTACTAGTGCGAGCGATCCGATCTTGTATGAGATACCAGAGAGCTTTGAAAGCGAACGGTTACTTATACGAGCTCCTTTGTGGAATGATGGTGTGATTGTTAATGAGGCTGTAAAAGAAAGTCTAGAACAATTGCGCCCATGGATGCCTTGGGCTAAGGCGGTTACTACTATTGAAGAGTCGGAAATAAGTATTCGACGGTCTAGATTGGAATTTTTGAATCGCACGGATTTTAGGCTGCTTCTTATTCAGAAGGAAACCGGTCAATTAGTAGGCAGCAGCGGTTTGCACCGAATGGATTGGAAATCCCGCAGATTCGAGATTGGTTATTGGGTGCGAACCTCATTTGGCAATCAGGGTTATATTACGGAGGCGGCAGAGGCAATTACAAACTTCGCAATAAATGAGCTGCAAGCTAATCGTATTGAAATCCGGTGTGATGCGCGCAATGTTAGGAGTGCTCAGGTTGCCAAGCGTCTTTGTTTTGCTTTTGAGGGCACTCTTCGGAACGACACGTTGGATGTAGAGGGTTTACTGAGGGATACGATGGTATTTTCAAAAGTTCGCGGTGTTGAGTTTTAATTAGCAATTGATTCAATTGATCAAGGGTGAAATGGACCGAATAAAGGTTTTTTAAAACGAAAAAGCTGTAAGCTCGAAAATCGAGCTTACAGCTATTAAAATAGCCTCGAAATGCTGCTTACAGAGCTCAAACCAAGTGATTTCCTTGCGGAAACAGAGCTGTAAGCTCAAAAATCGAGTTTACAGCTCTCAAACTAACCAAAAAACTAGCTGTAAGCCTCAAAATCGTGCTTAATCATCACACCAGCTTCAATGCACCCAAGCTTGCCCCTTTAACAAATAGTCGCTCGATGTTTTTCTCTACAGCTGGATCCGCTATTAATGGCGGAGCTTGATGTGGCTTGATTCGTGCATCAATAATGACGTTGTCACAAGCCCAATGCTTGTTCTCATAGAAACCATTCACACCATAAATATCATGCGAAGGGTTGCTACGTGTAAATGTAGCCCAGAAGAAATTGTTCATTGTCGCACTCATGAAAGTACTGTCGTCACATAGGATGATGATCGGACAAGAAGGAAGGGATCCATTCGCTTCATTCGCTCCACTCGCTTGAATAGCATCACATAAATCTTTGATTTCTGTTTGAGCTTCAGTGTAACTTTTAAAAGCAGATCCCTGCAAAGCAACAATCCCCGGCATCACTACGCGAGCATTTTCAAAACCCCGCAGCTGACTGAAAACACTAGGTGTTTCTGTACATAAATCCCTTATTTTATCCCCATAAGCCGCGAATACAACTTTACTGCCGCTGTTTAGTCCAGTGCCCGAATAGTCGAGGGTATCGATGGTTGTATTCGTATAAAAATGAATGTCTCGTCTGAGATCGATTCGTTCCAATATATGTGTCAAAAATTCAACTTCATGGTGCGTATCTAAAGGTTTGTTGTCTTCTGCTGTTATAAATAAATATTTAGCGAGACTTAGTTGTCCTGTGCCTAAAATACGATTGGCAATCGTGAGAAGCTCAGTCGGCTGTTTAACCTTCTGATACGGCGTATATCGTTCACTGCCAATTGCAAAAAGCAATGGATGAACGCCAGCCGCATCGATAGCATGTACTTCTTTTACACCAGGAATTTCTTGCTTAATCGCGTCGCCAGTCAGTTCATGAATAAGGGCGCCGAATGCGGTATCTTCTTGCGGTGGACGGCCAACAACAGTAAATGGCCAAATCGCATTTGGCTTAGCATATACCTTATGTACCTTCATGACTGGAAACGGATGCGTAAGACTGTAATAGCCCAAATGATCACCAAAAGGACCCTCTGGTTTCGTTTCCCCAGGATGAATTTCTCCCGTTATTACAAAATCAGCATCGTTGCTAATACAGAAGCCATCGATATAACTGTGGCGAAATCTGCGTCCAGCAAGCAAGCCTGCAAAGGTCATCTCGCTCAAGCCCTCTGGCAAAGGCATGACCGCTGACAAGGTATGTGCTGGAGGGCCGCCGACGAAACAACTGACTTTTAACGGGACTCCTTGTTTATTCGCTTTGTCTTGGTGGATTCCGATACCGCGATGAATTTGATAATGCAAACCAATTTCATGATTCATTTCATATTCATTGCCGCTTAGTTGTACACGGTACATACCAAGATTGGAATTCATAATGCCCGGCTTTTCCGGATCTTCCGTATACACTTGCGGCAAGGTGACAAAAGCACCACCATCCATAGGCCAGTGTTGAATGAGCGGCAGGTCGGATATGTTAATTTCCTGTGCAGTAACGGGGAGGCTCCTAGATGATTTCAAAGGAAGTGCTTTCCATGCCGCTAATCCGGTTTTAATTTGTCCAAGCGGATTTTTTAATGCTTTCATCGGATCGTTCCGCAGCGCCATTACGTTCTGTACGCCATCCCATGTACTGCGAAAAATAAACTTACTGCGCTCTACTGTACCGAACAGGTTGGATACCGCACGGAACTTCGAGCCTTTTACATTTTCAAATAGTAACGCAGGGCCGCCTGCCTCAAAAACTTTCATATGAATCGCGGCCATTTCAAGATAGGGATCCACTTCTTCTTTAATACGGATCAAATGTCCGTTTTTCTCTAAATCAATAATACAATCTTCTAAATTGCGATACATAATGGAGTGGCTCCAATCACTAGATATTTGGTATATACGTAAACGTGCTCATCAGCACGCCGTATCTATTGTTGAATGATGTCTAAAATACTACAGCTTCGCAGGGTTGAATTCAACTAAATCGTTATTTTGAAAATAAGTGCAACAAATGATTCGTTCCATCTCATCGTGTAAGGAAGAGGCGGTGTTGTTATGAAAAAAATAGTTGGTCGAAAACGTAAGGGATAACTGATCAGCCGAAATTATCATATAACAAACTATAGGAGCCTAAACAAAACAATTATCTTGTTTTGTTTAGGCTCAAGGTTTATCTTAAATACGTTAAATGGATTAAGAGAGGGTGAAGATTCATGTTTATGGAAACTAGTGTAGATGAATCCAATTTTACTGAAATCGTCCTTTTAGAAACCCAATACGATTGCGTGACCATAAGTAATCAACAGGGCATAGAAGTAGACGAATATGCTTTCATCGAGCATTGGAAAAATGTTGGTGGAGTTGAACACGTTCGAATCCTGAAGATAGATTACAATTCCTCTTTGAAAAATGTAAATATATTAAGCGCATTTCCGAATGTGAAAAATCTAATACTATCTGGACAGCATATAACATCACTAGAGGGTATCGAATGGTTTAAAAATGGTGAATACATATGTATTGATACCTACAATAATCGTCGTAGAAATATAGCGCGGATTTCTCAAACAAAAGTAGAGCATATTCTTCTTTATGTTGAACGAATAGAAGATTTATCAGCCATAGCTGAATGTAAGTATTTAACGAGTCTAGAGTTGTACCGCTCTATGCAGTTGGATTTAACAACATGGAGCAGCATACCTTTGAACTTGATGGTTTTTAAACGTGGAAAGTTTAATGATTTAGGAGACACGGCGGCTATACCAAGTTTGAAGAATATAAATGTTATAGGCTGCAGAAAACTGGAACACTTTACAGGAGATAACAGCCGAATAACAAGATTGCTCATAGATGCTTGTAAGAAGCTCGATTTGCGTACGTTAAAAACCTTTGAGGGAATCGAAGCTTTAATTGTAAACAGCTGTCCATATGAAATGAATCTAACAGAGATTGGAGGGCTAGAGAAGGTCAAGCATATTGACTTTATTTTATGTAATATACAGGTCGATCTAATCAATCTTAAGGAGTATTTTCCTAATATAGAATCACTACATATATCAAACATGAAAAAAGAGTATGGCATGAAATTAAAGGAGCTCAACCCTGATGTCCTCATTACTAGTAGATCATTTAGCTTGGAGTAGTGTAAACAAC
The DNA here is from genome assembly GCF_056402455.1 of Paenibacillus sp. P4_A7. NCBI lineage: Bacteria > Bacillati > Bacillota > Bacilli > Caryophanales > Paenibacillaceae > Paenibacillus > Paenibacillus sp. P4_A7. The sequence continues at coordinate 9,596 of NZ_JBFUHJ010000088.1, forward strand.
TAGCTATTTTATTCAATAATCAACTGAACAGACAATCCGCTACGCTAAATTTGTATAAGTTAATCAAACTTCTGTTGAATACTCCAAAGAAACGAATGCATACTATCGTGTATCTGGAGGAGATGTACATATGACAAACATTCCACAACCCAAAACATATGGTCCACTGGGCAACCTTCCTTTAATTGATTTGGAAGGCCCGGTCCAATCATTGGTCAAGCTGGCTGATGAATATGGACCTATCTTTCGTATGGATTTACCAGGAAGAAAAGATCTGTATATTTCCGGCTATGAGTTAGTAGCTGATGCTTGTGATGAGTCACGATTTGAAAAAAAAGTATGGGAGCCTCTTCAAAAGGTTCGTGCCTTCGGGGGTGATGGTTTATTCACCAGCGAGACGAGTGAGCCGAACTGGCAGAAGGCGCATAATATTTTGCTGCCAAGCTTTAGTCAAACGGCAATGCGCGGTTATCACGGTATGATGGTTGATATTGCCGTTCAGCTCATTCAGAAATGGGCACGTGTAAACCCTGATGAGAGTGTGGATGTTCCTGAAGATATGACTCGTCTAACCCTTGATACGATCGGTTTATGCGGGTTCAATTATCGCTTCAACAGTTTTTACCGGGAACAATCGCATCCTTTCATTACAAACATGGTTAGGGCACTCAGTGAAGCTATGAACCAGCTGCAGCGCCTTGGCATTAAGGATAAGCTGATGGTTATTACGAAGCGGCAATTTAAGCACGATATTCAAGCTATGTTCTCTTTAGTGGATAACATCATTGCTGAACGTAAAGCTCACGGCAATCAAGGCGAGGACGATCTGCTCGGCCACATGTTAAGCGGCAAGGATCCAGACACTGGAGAGGTTTTAGATGATGAAAATATCCGTTTTCAGATCATTACGTTTCTCATTGCAGGGCATGAAACAACAAGCGGGCTGCTATCTTTTGCGATTTATTATCTGCTGAAAAATCCGGATAAACTCCAGAAAGCATATGAAGAAGTAGATCGTGTTCTTACTGAGCCGATTCCAAGCTATACGCAGGTACGCGAGCTTAAGTACACCCGTATGATTTTGAGTGAAGCTCTCAGGCTATGGCCAACCGCGCCGGCCTTCTCTTTATATGCGAAGGAGGATACGATACTAGCTGGGAAATATCCATTGAAAAAAGGGGATGGTGTGAACGTTCTAATCCCCAAACTTCATCGGGATACCGAGGTGTGGGGGAATGATGTAGAGGAATTTCGGCCGGAACGGTTCGAAGATCCGAGTCAAATTCCTTATGATGCTTATAAGCCGTTCGGAAACGGACAGCGGGCTTGTATCGGACAGCAATTTGCTCTGCACGAAGCTACACTTGTGCTAGGAATGGTACTCAAGCAATTTGAAATCATAGACCATACCAATTACCAGCTAAAAGTGAAGGAATCACTAACGCTTAAGCCCGATGGCTTTACGATACGGGTTCGTCCCCGTGGAGAGCAGGCTTCCTTTACTTACGCTGCAGTGGGAACCGAGAAACCTATTCAGAAACAGACTGAACAAGCTTCTGAACTTGAGCCTACAGTTGATGCACACAATACGCCGCTGCTCGTGCTTTATGGTTCGAATATGGGCACGGCCGAGGGCATTGCCAGAGAGCTTACGGATACCGCGCGCTATCAGGGCTTTAGCAGTGAGGTAGCATCGCTGAACAATCGTGTGGGCAAGCTGCCCAAAGAGGGGATAGTCTTCATCATCTCGGCGTCTTACAATGGGAAACCGCCAAGCAATGCTCGTGAATTTGTGCAATGGCTGGAGGGAGTGGAGCCCGGTGAGCTTGAAGGAGTACGTTATGCCGTATTCGGCTGCGGCGACCATAACTGGGCTAGTACTTATCAGGATATACCTCGATTTATAGACGAGCAGCTTGCTGCCAAAGGAGCAGCAAGACTCGTTGTCCGTGGTGAGGCGGATGCAAGCGGTGATTTCGAGAAGCAGGTCGAGGAATGGGGCGAAAGGCTATGGCCCGATGTGCTTGCTACTCTGGGTCTGAGGAGCAGAGGTGTTTCACAACAGGAGCGTAGCACGCTAAGTGTGCAGTTTGTCAGCGGATTGGACGATACTCCGTTAGCTGCGAGCCACAATGCGCAGCTTACTACGATAATGGATAACCGAGAGCTGCAAGGACAAGGAAGTGAGCGAAGCACACGCCATATTGAGATTGCACTGCCTGAAGGCGTGACTTACCAAGAGGGGGATCATCTCGGAGTTATTCCTGAGAACGATCCCGTAATGGTGGAACGAGTACTGCGACGTTATGGTTTAAAAGGCAGTGACCATTTGATCATTAGCGCCAGCGGACGCAGTGCCACACATCTGCCGCTTGATCGTCCAATAAGTGTTCATCATTTGCTCAGTCTGAGTGTAGAGCTTCAAGAAGCAGCTACTCGCGCCCAGCTTCGGGAGTTAGCGTCATTTACTGTATGTCCACCGCATAAAAAAGAGCTGGAGGCTCTTCTTCAAGAGGAGGACTATGTAGAAAAAGTATTGAGCAAACGGCTGACCATGCTTGATCTACTGGAGAAGTATCCGGCTTGTGAGCTGCCGTTTGAGCGGTTTGTGGAGCTGCTGCCACCGCTTAAAGCGAGGTATTACTCGATATCCAGCTCTCCTAAGGTGCTGCCTGATCAGGCAAGTATTACCGTAGCGGTAGTTCGCGGCCCTGCGAGGAGCGGGCATGGTGAATATCGGGGTGTTGCCTCGAATTATTTGGCTGCACGTCAACCAGGGGATGCCGTCGTTATGTTTATAAGCACGCCTGACTCTGACTTTGAGCTCCCGGAAGATTCAGAAACACCAATTATTATGGTCGGGCCAGGAACGGGGATAGCACCGTTCAGAGGCTTTTTGCAGGGGCGACGAGCACTGAAAAGCGAGGGTAAAGTGCTTGGCGAGGCACAATTATATTTTGGCTGTCGAAATGAAGCGGATCAAATTTACCATGAAGAGATGAAGCAGTTCCAGCAGGAAGGTATCGTTCGCTTGCACACGGCATTTTCTCGGATAGAAGGTACGTCTAAGACTTACGTTCAAGATCTCATGAGGGAAAATTCGAAGTCGATTATCGATGTACTTGATCAAGGCGGAAGACTCTATATATGTGGAGACGGGAGCAAAATGGCGCCTGAAGTCGAGAGCACATTAGTAGCAGCCTATCGCGAAATTCACAATGTTAATGAACAAGAAGCAATGAAGTGGTTGGAAGGCCTCGAGTCTGAGGGGCGGTATGCGAAGGACGTCTGGGCTGGTATCTAATTTAGATTTAATTAATAAAAGTCTAAACCGGCTGCTTAATAGCAGCCGGTTTTTCGCATGTACATTGTCATTGTGAAACGTCATAAACGTGATTGAAAGTTACTGTACGTCATTGAACGTCATTGAACATGATTAAAATTAAAGGCTATTAACTAAAATTTTATGTAACTGAGCTGGTTGAGCCTCAAATTCAGCTTTGAACGGAAGTTGAGTAAATCCTACCCAGCATTCAACGGATTTGACTGTATTTTATCCAATCAAATCCACATTAAAAACGATATATTCACCCCTGACTGTATTTCATCCAATCAAATCGTCCGTTGCGTAGGCAAAAGGCTTATAACTACCTATTTGACTGTATCATTTCCATTCAAACACCTCAAAACATAGAATATCAGCTATTTGATTGGATGATATCCATTCAAACTCATAGCGAGATGGTAACATAGGCTGCTTGAATGGCATTGAGCCGGAAAACTTCAATGTAAAGTTATTGTTAAAGTGTTGAATGGAGAGGAACCATCAGCTTACAATTAAGCCACCTAAAGTAGATAAGGAGACGCAGCCAAATATGGAACCCAATAAAAAAACGCCTCCAATGAGTGGTCTTAAAGGTAAGTTAGTTGCTAGTAATCTAACCGCTCGTAAGCCAGCGGTACGAAAGTTAGTTACTCATAAGTTAGTCGCCCGAAAGCTAGTCGCTTCTAAATTAGTCACTCCTAAGCTAGCTACTACTAAACTAGCCGCTCTTGCAGAGGTATTATGCGTGTCCGCTAAGCTAGGCTTCACCTCATTCGGAGGGCCGATCGCTCACCTTGGCTATTTCCATAATGAGTATATCGTTCGACGAAAATGGATGGATGAACGCAGCTACGCCGATCTTGTTGCACTGTGTCAATTTCTTCCGGGGCCGGCCAGCAGCCAGGTTGGGATCGGAATCGGGGTTATAAGGGCAGGATTACTTGGCGGGATAGTTGCTTGGTTAGGCTTCACGCTGCCATCTGTCATTGCTTTGGTCGCGTTTGCCTTCCTGCTTCAAGGCTTTGATCTAAGTAACGCAGGGTGGATTCATGGACTTAAGATCGTAGCCGTAGCAATCGTAGCTCACGCCATCTTAGGCATGGGTCAAAAGCTCACGCCAGATCGGAATCGAGTATCCATAGCGGTGGTCACAGCGGCAATTACATTGTATTGGCAGACTCCATATAGTCAGGTGCTTCTTATTGCAGCAGCTGGGCTTCTCGGATTTTGGTTGTATCGAAGAAAAGCGACAGAGGGAACCCCTAACTTACATATAGCGATAAGCAGACCCTTTGCTGTCGTTTGCCTCTCCTTATTTATGGGTCTATTAGTAGCACTTCCTCTCCTCAGACAATGGGGCGATATGCATTGGCTCGCGATGTTCGACAGCTTCTATCGTTCCGGCTCATTAGTGTTCGGCGGAGGCCATGTCGTGCTGCCGTTACTAGAAGCAGAAGTCATCCCCACTGGTTGGGTAAGTCAGGAGGAGTTTCTTGCAGGATATGGTGCAACGCAAGCAGTTCCGGGGCCGTTGTTTACATTTGCAGCTTATCTCGGGGCGATAGCTGGCGGATTGCCGGGAGCCATTGTTGCAACGATAGCCATCTTTTTACCCTCATTTTTGCTCGTTGTCGGTGCACTTCCGTTCTGGAATGGGTTAAGAAATAACCCGAAAATCCAAGGTGTTTTAGTCGGTGTCAATGCAGCTGTCGTTGGGATTTTGCTGGCGGCATGGTATGATCCCTTATGGACCACAGCAATTTTGAAACCAATGGATTTCGCTTTAGCGGCCGTATTGTTTAGTATGCTTGTATTTTGGAAGCTGCCTCCATGGGTGATCGTGCTCGCAGGAGCCGCCGGAGGAATGCTGCTCGAATTTATCTACTAACAAACCGATATTTGTTAAGATAAGGAAGGTTGTCTTATAGGTTGTCATTATGTTAAAGAGGTGTAGTTGATGTCGTACCGTCTATTAAAATTTTTAACCGTCCTTATTCCTACATTGATTATTGGTGGGTTCGAATTTATTCGCCATGAATTTCTATTGCATTCCTTCTCCATGGAGGCCGGAAATTGGCTGATCACCATTTTCACTGTTGTCATCTCTTATCTATTCTCTGTTTGGATGTTTGGAACCATTGAGCGGAAAAACAAACAGTTAGCAGAAGAAAAGTCAAGAGGAGCAGTATATGAGGAACGAGAACGAATGGCTCGTGAGCTGCATGATAACATTGGGCAGGTACTATTTTTTCTGAATGTAAAAATAAAGCAAGGAAAATACGATGAGGCAAAAGCGGCCATTTCAGAAATGGATAATCATCTGCGGCAAGCGATTTTTAATTTGCGTTCATCACCGGATGAAGGGATTTCTTTCACCGATCGTTTAACCAAATGGTTGGATGAGTGGAATGTCATATCAGGAATCGATGTCTTCAGAGAAATCGAAATTCCAGAAAAAAGGTTCACTACTGGGGAAGAGGTTCAAATCTTCGCCATTATACAAGAAGCATTTACGAATATAAGAAAGCACTCAGAAGCAAACTGCGTAAATTTGACATTCCATGCTTCCTCCACGGGATGGACGCTTGAAATCATTGATGATGGCATCGGACTTGCAAATCAGGAGCTAAAGGCAACCAAATACGGATTATCAATGATGGAAAAGCGCGCAAATGAGCTGAACGCAATTTTCGAATTAAATACTGATGCTGACAAGGGAATTACATTACGAATAACGTCGGGGAGTAGAGGGTGATAAATACGATGAAATATAGAGTGTTAATCGCAGACGATCATCCTATGGCACGAAAGGCAATTCAGAGCTTATTAGAGGATGATTCATCATTTGATGTAATAGGTGAAGCGGTAGATGGTATGGAGGCTGTTCAGCTTTGTCGCCAGCTTCATCCGGATGTCGTATTGATGGACATCAATATGCCGAAATTAACGGGACTTGAAGCTACACGTAAAATAAAACACGAGTTTCCGGATATTAAAATTGTTATTTTAACCGTATCCGACCATGTAGCTGATTTATTTACCGCTCTTCAATTTGGAGCGCAAGGATACTTGCTGAAAAACATGGACCCGGATGATTGGAGCGCTTATCTTCATGCCTTGCTGGATGAAAACTCGGAAGTGTCGAGAAAGATCGCCGATAGACTTTTTCATCAGTTTAAAACAGGTCAATCCTCAGAAATATCCCAGCCTAATGTGTTAACCGTACGGGAACAAGAGGTTGTGATCTATGTCGCGGCTGGCGAGAAGAACCGTGAAATTGCCGAACGGCTCAACATCTCTGAAAATACAGTGAAAAATCATTTGAAAAATATTTTAGAGAAGCTATCACTGGACAACAGAGTGCAGCTAACCTCCTATGCGATAAGAAATGGATTGACACACAACATACAAAGCAATGATGAAAGATAGCCCACTCGGGTCATTATCATCGTTGCTTTTTTTTTCTATCTTTATAAAGGGGTAAAAAAAATATAGCTGTGGAGGTGACTTTCGTTTTTGTTGAAAAATATATTCGTTATAATTGTGGCTGCGTTTCTGTTTCTACCGCAATCCGTGCTCGCGCATACGACACTAACTGAAGCGTTCCCTAAGCCTGACGCGCAATTAGCAAGCTCTCCGGATCAGGTGGTTTTAACATTTGACGAGAGGTTGGAAAATAAGCTTTTCTACATTAAGGTACTGGATCAAGATGGGAAACCAGTTACTTCTGAACCTGCAATAATGAACGAGCAGCAATTAAAAATAAGTGTTCAACTACCGGAAATGCAGGATGGCATTTATACGGTCGCCTATAAAGTGATTTCTGCGGATGGACATCCGATTTCAAAATCCTACGTGTTCACGATTAGGGGAAATGCGGCGTCTGTATCTCCGCCTCCGCCCTCAGTAGATGCGGGCAGCAGTCATCATGAGAGTGAACTGTCGAGCGGTGTGAGCGTGAAGCAAATCATCTTCTATTTATCCAGAATTACTTATTTTATAGGCATGCTTTTATTAGCTGGCTGGACTTTTTGGGGGTTGTTGATACGCTTCGATAAGCCGGAATTGCGAGTCTCCTACGATTTGTGGTCATTGCGATTGAAAAGACTCTTTTTGATAGCCGTCCTAATCATGATCACAGTCCATCTGCAGGATTACTTAGAGGTCCTCGATAAGGAACAGCTAATCTCCTTATTATTTGGCACCGCAATTGGAATCTCGTGGATGAGCAGTTTACTCTTAGCTTTATTAAGCTTTATAGTGCCCAGCCGCGCGAAGTGGATAGCTGGTATTTGGGTATTACTTCTACTTTCGACCAAAAGTATAAGCGGTCACGCTATGGCGTTTGAACCTCCGATTCGAACAGTAGCGCTTGATATTATTCATCTCTTTGCCGCTGCCATATGGGCAGGAGGATTGTTCTTTATCATTGTGCATTGGCGAAAATATAAGGAACAAATGCTAAGTTTCATGCCGAGGTTCTCTAATTTTGCGTTCGTGAGCTTGATTGCTCTCGCCGTAACGGGAACGATTTCAACTCTTATTTTCATCCCAAGCTTAAAATATCTGCTCTATACACAATGGGGAATTTTATTACTCATTAAGTGCGGTTTAGTGGTCTTAGTTATAGCTGCGGGAGCCATTCTTCGTTATATGATGAGAAAAAAACAGAAGCAGCTTGGCACCTTGCTGAAAGTGGATTTTAGCTTAATGCTGTTAATTGTTGTGATCGTCGGAATCTTTACTTACTTAACTCCTCAACCTGTGAATGAACCATTGAATTGGCATAAGATGGGCGAAACGATACATCTCACAGCAAAAATTTCACCGAAAGCTCCGGGCGATAATGCATTTAAGGTTATCGTGTGGCTTCCGGAAAAACCGAAAACGGTTCAGCTTTTCCTTAAATACAAAGACGATAAAGACATTGCACCGATTGAGGTTCCACTCACCATAGCGCCCGGCGAAGAGGAAGAGAGCTTCTTAGGATTTAAGGAATTTGGTTATGTAAGTGAGGGGCCTTATATTCCCTTCCCTGGAAAATGGATCGCAGAAATAAGAGTGATGGATGAGAATGACGATGAAACCGTGAATCAAATAGAGATGATGGTTTATTAATTAATAATATAAACTAAGGGGATGTACCAAATGAAAAAAACGATGAGTATTATGC
>NZ_JBFUHJ010000089.1:0-17929 GCF_056402455.1 Paenibacillus sp. P4_A7
GGTTAACCTTGATATGAAGCACAGCAAGCTTTCAACAATTTAACAAAACAGTAAACCCAAGATTTTGACATAGAGCAATGTGGGTAAGATCATGAGGCCTTCAATTGAAGGCCGCATTGCGTTGAGGTAGTGGTTGCATTCTTTTCACTTATTTAAAGGGGATGTTATTCATGTACAGAGTAGGCATTATTGGATTGGGGCATATTGCTGCATTTTATGGAACACCAGAGGAAAAGGAGCCCTATTGCCATGTGGGGGGTATTCGGTTTAGTGATCGCGTCAAGCTGGCAGCGGTGTGTGATAATTCCCTCACGGCTCAGGACAAATTTCGCGAGTTATGGGGAGGGGAATTTCCTGACCTCAACTATTTCTCGAGCAGTGCGGAAATGCTGCAGGAAGAACTCGACATCGTGGCCGTATGCGTTAGGGGGCCGCTTCATTATCGGGTAATGAAAGAAGTATTGGCAGCCAAGCCGAAAGCCGTATTTTTGGAAAAGCCACCAACCAGTTCGTTGGCCGAAATGGATGAGCTTCTAGCCATTGCTTCGAGTAATGGCACGAATATCATTGTCTCCTACTCGAGGCACTGGTCCCCGCGTGTACTCAGAATGCAGGAACTGGTAAATGAAGGATTAATCGGTGATGTGACGAAAGTTGTCGGTTACAGCGGTGGCACAGTATTATCGTTTGCTAGTCATACGACAGACCTTATGTGCCAGTTTGCTGGATATTGTCCGGAATCCGTTTACGCAATCGGAAAAGTGAGCGAAGCGGGGCAAGATGGTTACGAGCCGGAGCCTTGTTATGACGGCATGATGATCGAATTTAAGAATGGTGTGACCGGCATTCAAGTGGGAGACAGAGGCGCGTACGATCAAATTTATTGTGATGTACATGGTACTAAAGGTCGAATTCGCGTAGGCATGCACACTGAGTTTGCAGCTGTAACGAATGAGGGGCAGCCTATCGATTTGGATGCTTATGGCTTACCGGAAAGTCAAAGTGTATTCACCGTTGCTTATAATCAAATTGCTGATTATTTGGACGGTGGGCCTGTGCCACATTGTTCGAACGATCATTTCAAAGCAGTGAACGAAATAGGATTCGCAGCCATTGAAAGTATGCACTCCAAACAGAAAGTGGAACTTGCAACGATGAATCGTACTAGGAAAGTGTATGCGGACGGCTAAGCTGATTGGAGGTCTGGTAATCACGGACCGCGAAACTTTTCTTTACCGCAAGGACGGCGACAGCCGTTTCACCTTGGTTGTACAGAATGTATAAATCTGGGGGGTTATTTGCGTGAAAAATATATTGTATGTATACGGAGGCCCTGAATTTCATCCGACGAAAGCGGYTGGAGAACAATTGGGGAAGTTGATCGATTTAAGAGAAGGTTATTGTATGGAGGCTACTTCAGATCTTGATCAGTTGACTCACCTACATGAAGGGAAATACGCCGCAGTTGTATTGTACACAACTGGATTTGCAGACGAGCTCACGCCGGAACGCGAACGAGGGCTGCTCGAATTCATATCGAATGGCGGCGGATTTGTTGGTGTTCATTCCGCGGCGGACAGCTTCCGTAACAATCGCCGGTATGTTGAGATGTTAGGCAGCGAATTTTTGACACATCCGGAGCATCACAGTTTTAAAGTGGACATCGTGAATACCGATCACCTTATTACGACAAGGATGAAATCGTTTGTAATCGATGACGAAATGTACCATTTGCAAAGCTATGATCCTGCCAAGGTGACGGTGCTTGCGGAAACAAACTGGCAGGGGAGGAAGCTGCCGCTTGCCTATACGAAATCCTACGATCAAGGACGGGTCGCTTATTTGGCGAATGGCCACGACTTAAAAGCATGGAGACATCCTGAATTTCAGAAGATGCTTCTGCGTGCAATTCGTTGGAGCGCCGGCGAGGAGAAAACATCCGAAAAAATTCGCTGCGGTTTGCTAGGGTTCGGCCCGTCATTTAATATGGGCGCCGGTCATGCGAGCTGGATCGATCAAACCGATGGCATGGAAGTTGTTGCGGTTTGCGATGCTTCACCGGAAAGGGTAGAGGCAGCCAAGCAGCAGTTCCCCGGTTTGAAGGGGTATTTCACCAGTTTGGACGATATGCTGGCTCTGGATGAAGTAGATCTTGTCGTGAACATTTTGCCGCACCATCTGCATGCACCTCTCGCGATGAAATGCCTTGAGGCTGGTAAGCATGTCGTATTGGAAAAGCCGTTTTGCTTGACGGTGGAGGAAGGGAAAGCGTTGATTCAGAAAGCTCGGGAGCAAGAGGTGATGTTGTCCGTCTTTCATTGCAGACGTTGGGACGATGACTATATGCTGATCCGTGAGCTGTTGAATAGAAACTTAATCGGAGATCTTTTTCATATTGATTACTCGGCAGTTGGCTATCATCAGCCTGGCTTCAACTGGCGCTCCGACAAAGCCGTCAGTGGCGGAATCATGTACGATTGGGGTGCGCATATCATCGACTGGATTCTCAATTTGATTCCTTCCGAGATGACTCAACTGATGGGGAATTTCCAGAAAAGAGTATGGCATGCGGTAACTAACGAAGACCATGGCAAAGTGAACATCCATTTCAAAAACGGGGTTACGGTTGATATTATGTTCTCCTCCATCGCAGCGGTCAAGCGACCAAAATGGCAAATTCTCGGCACCCGAGGCAGTATTGAAATGAATGAGCAGGACGAAATCTTTTTGACAAGTATAGTGAATGGCATTCGTCAGCACAGCAAGATTGAGCGGATATTTGAAACGGATTGGAAACAATATTATTGGAATGCCGCTAACCATTTGCTCTTGGGTGAGGAATTGATCGTAAAGCCCGAACAAGCACTGCGGGTCATCAGTATATTGGAAGCAGCTTCGCAAAGCTCAGACTTAGGTCGAAGCGTTACTCCTGAGGTGCTGTGATAAGAGGCAGCCTTGCGTAACACTAGTAAAGCGCGACTATAACGAAGCTTGATACCATATTGAAGAATGGGGAGAAGTAGATGGATACGAAAGAAACACAAAGTCTCTACCAAATTACTGCAGGAAATATGAAGATTGAACTCGATGAAAGAGGACAAATTGTCGGTCTAATTAATCTTGTAGATGGTACAAATCATATCAAGCAGCAGTATTTGGCACATTTATTAAAGCTTGTCATGGATAAACAAGAGCTGCTGCCCGTGTCAATGTCGGTTGATCATGAGACATACACTTTTCATTTTGACAAAGATATCGAAGTAGCTATTAAGGTCGTATCGAAGGAGACTTACGCAACTTTTGAAGTTACACGAGTTGAGAAATCCGGGAACGATATAGAAATGATCCTATGGGGTCCCATTACTACGAGTATTTCCCAAACGGTCGGCGAAGCTGTTGGTGTCGTTTACGATGATCGTTTTGCGATTGGGATTAAAGGGTTGAATGACAAGTCACAGGGTGGATTCCCCTATGATTATCAAGAGTTCGGATATCCCGAGKGACCAGGACCAACACAATTTTCTTATGATTGGAGTTCGGCATCCAAAACAGATTGGGGAAGCGTTCTGCAGGTATATACTCTAGACTCTACTAAAGAAAGAATCAGGCCTGTCAGAAGACATCAAGGAGATGTATTTATTGATAAGCAACAAGTACCGCCAATAGCAGGCTTTGATGGAATATTAGAAGGTTCGAAAATTGCATTATATGGTTGCAGTATTCATGCAAGCGTATCGGAAGATGCTAAATTGGCTATGAAGGACGCTGTTTTAAGTACCATTTCTGATATAGAAATAGGCGAGGACCAGCCGCATCCGATGCTGAACGGAGAATGGCAAAAAACGAATCCAGAAGTAACAATGCCCTATTTTATTTCAGGAGATCTTTCTATTGATTCCATGGATGAATTCGCAGGCTTTGCTAACAAGGCCGGAATAAAATACGTATACAGAGATGGCGTCTTTGAAAGTGATGGACATTATCGGTTCAATTCTTCTTTCGAAAATAGTGATGCGGGAATGAAAAAGGCAGTAGACAAAGCAGCAGCGAATGGGATTAAAGTCGGCGTACATACTATGGGTCCGTTTATTGAAGGTGGAGATCCTTATAATACGCCTATTCCAAATCCAGGTTTAGCTAGCGGTGGTTCTGCGAAGATAACGCAAGAGCTTTCTGATACTGGCATGGAAGTTTTCGTAGATGATGATTCGATATTTAGAGGCGGTAACGGAAGTTATCTTCAAATAGACAATGAATTAATGTCCTACTCCGAAATAACACAAATGAGTGCAACGGAATGGAAATTAACATTGGCCGGAAGAAACCAATGGGATACCCTTAAGGTGGCACACCATGCCGGTGCAACCATTAAAAGAATCTGGCAAAATGCTTATGGAGGAACGATCGGAGGACACGATATTATAGACGAAACTTCCTTGCGTTTAGCAGAAGCTTTCAATAATACCGGTTTGAGACAAATCTCATTTGATGGACTAGAAGATGCGAATGCAGCGGGATATAGTTTGTATCAAGGGAGTAAGTTGGTCAACGATGTCTATCGAAACTTAGTCAATAAAGAAGATTATATCAATGATTCAAGTAATTTATATCCTAATATTTGGAGTGTAAGCAGCAGAATGAACTGGGGAGAGCCTTGGGGCGCTGCTATGCGTGAAGGTATGATTGACTATCGATATATGAATCAGTTTTACTATGAACGAAATTTCTTCCCTAAAATGCTTGGATGGTTCCAATATAACGGTGGCGCTTCAACTATAGATATTGAATGGATGCTTGCTAAGTCAGCGGGATTCGATGCGGGTTATGCACTTGTAACTTCATTGGATGCTTTAAGAAATAACGGTAATAATGATGAGGTTATGTATGCCATAAAGCAATGGGATATCGCTAGAAGAGATGGTGCCTTTACAAAAGATCAGCAAAATCGTCTACGCGAGCAGAGAAAAGACTGGCATTTAGAGACGGTTGAGGATGGGAAGCTTTGGAATCTTTATTCAATCGATTACCCTGTGAAACCAACGTCATTTTCAGGCAATACTTCAAACGTTATTTCTTATTCGAATCAATACCATGATCAGTCAATAGGAATTGAGTTGCTTGCCCAAAGTGGTGATATTACAAATCCGAGCTTCACCGCTGATAACGGAGAAACGATTACCTTTAGCACAACTCTTGAGAATGGAAATTATCTAGTTTATGTGGGCGAAGCCACTGCGAAAGTATACGATGGAAGATGGAAGCTATTAAGTACTATAGAAGCAGAGGGTGAAATCAAGCTTAAACATGGTACACAAAAACTTTCCTATACACACGTAGGCAGTGGAGAAGCCAATCTTAGAGTATTAACGCAAAGCTTGCCAGAGGAAGTTTTTGTAGGAAACAAGCAAGCTCCTCTAACAGACATAGAACTCAATGTAGAAGCAGTGAATGAAACAACGGCAATATTAGATATTAAAGCATTATCTAATAAAGGCAATGTACTTGACCTGACTAACGCAATAATAAATGTGGAAAGTTCAAACCCTAATGTAATTGCAATTCACGAGCAAAACCAATTTGTTGCATTAACTGAAGGCAAAGCAAGCATTACAGTATCTGTATTCTTGGATAGTAATTATGCAACTAAATCTCTCTCTGTGAATGTAGATGTAAATGGGAATTTTTACTTAGAAGACTACTTATCAAAGACGAATTTATCGCTTACAGATGCAATTAAAGCAATGATGCCCATTTATCCTGTAAACACTTATATTAATGTGAAGCCAATATTACCAGAAACAGTAAAGGTGTTAACGATTGAAGATAAGTATAAAGATCTGCCAGTTTCATGGGAAGAGATTCCTTCAGATCAATATGCCGTATCCGGTTCAATTCGGGTAAGCGGTATTATTGATGGAATCGATGCTCCAGCAATACTTACAGTAAAAGTAGTAGGTGAAGACCCTGATCGGATTGATAAAAGAGCATTAAGAGATAACATGGCAAAATCAGAATTATTGTACTCGAATGAAGAAGATTACACGACAGAAACATGGGCAGCACTTCAAGGTGCCCTTGCAGTTGCAACAGTGATTGAAGCAGACTCAAATGCCTCACAATTACAAGTGAACGAGACAGCAGGTACATTAAGTGAAGCGATGGCTGCCATGAAAATATTTATTGAAGAAGCATGATTAGGAAATGTTTCGCAGAAATAATAGTGAGGCTGCAAAAAGGTCAWTGACCTTTTTGCAGCCTCTTTTTGTTGGTTCTTCACTTTATATTTCAGGCAAGTAGGTGAATGGATTAGTAACACTAGCGGAGCTTTTTTCATACGTATATGTCATGAACGATTATCGGCATATGACCAGTTCGGGCTGTTCTCATTATCATTTCTTATTTTGTGAGTGCCGATGATCATCACATGAACATTTAACGGAGGCTACTAAGATGAATGAATTTAAGAATGATCTTCAAAATCTGAATATGGATTCGTTTAAAGCGAGCGGCATGACGCCGAATGTGGGTCAAGGTCAAGTGGATCCTAATAATGCTCGTCTGTGTATTGGCTTTTGCATCGGCTTTTGCATCGGATTTTGTTCATGCGGAGGATGTGGCGGATGCGGCGGTTGTGCTAGATGTGGAGGCTGTGCCCGCTGCGGTGGTTGTGCCCACAACTGCGGCGGCTGCGCACGCTGTGGTGGCTGTGCCCGTTGCCATTAACAAGTTAGCTATTGCATGCAAGCGTAAACGGCTGTCGCCGTCCTCTTCGGCAAAAGCATTCGTTTCGCGGAGATATATAAGCACATTTATAAGTGAATACTTATAAATTCTTATATATCAAGCGTAAACGGCTGTCGCCGTCCACTTCGGCAAAGCATTCGTTTCGCGGAGATATATAAGCACATTTATAAGTGAATACTTATAAATTCTTATATATTAAAAAAAAGTTTCAAGACACCTCTGCAAACGCTTTTGGGATGCAGGGGTGTCTTTCTATGCCATATAGAAAAGTATAAGTTTCTCAGACTTGCATGTGCTGGCATGACGGACAAATAGCCTTACATATCTTTATATTATAAGAATTTATAAGTGTCACACTTATAATAGTCTTATAATTCACCGCGAAACGAGCTTTGGCCGCAAGGACGGCGACAGCCGTTTACACTTGTAGAGGAACTCTTGTTACGAAAAGTTAGATTTCATATTAAGGAGGAATGAAATTTGGATCCTTCTACGCGCCTTAAAGTGAGAGGAGATACTTTTTTTCTCCCCAGCTCGGACGGAAGTGTCTATTTCCGCAACAATATCGGTTCATTTCGGATGGAAGGCAGCACGATTGATCAATGGATTGAAAAATTAATACCTGTATTTAATGGTGAGCATACGATGCATGATTTAACGGATGGATTATCAGAACAATATCGTGATCATGTTTATGAGATTGCAAAAGTATTGTATGCGAACGGTTATGTCCAAGATGTAAGTCAGGATCGTCCGCATCAGCTGCAAGAGAGTATTGTTAAGAAATATGATTCACAAATTGAATTTTTGGACAGCTTTGACGGGTCAGGTGCATACCGATTTCAATTGTATCGTCAGTCTAGCGTTCTTGTTGTTGGAGCTGGCACTTTTTTGGTTTCACTTGTCAAATCGTTATTTGAGTCTGGATTGCCGCAATTCCACTTGCTTAGCTTGAACTCGGATGCGGCGAATCGAAAACGGATTTTGGAGCTGGAGCAGCATTATCGTAAGTTTGATTCAGAGGTCATGGTGGACGAGATCAGCTTGCCGAAGGATGGGGGAGTGGATTGGTCTTCGATTGTAGAGCCTTATGCTGCGGTTTTATTCGTCTCAGATCAAGATGGAGA
The DNA here is from genome assembly GCF_056402455.1 of Paenibacillus sp. P4_A7. NCBI lineage: Bacteria > Bacillati > Bacillota > Bacilli > Caryophanales > Paenibacillaceae > Paenibacillus > Paenibacillus sp. P4_A7. Next base: position 7,872 of record NZ_JBFUHJ010000089.1, read on the forward strand.
ACCTGAGCTAAGATTGCTTAATGAAGCTTGCCGACAAAAAAATAAGGTATTGCTGCCGGCTGTTATTTTTGGGCAGGCTGGTTTAGTGGTTCCCTTGTCGTATTCTAATTCGGAGGGCGACTTAGAATCAGCATGGCGAAGAGTCCATCATTCCGCCATTTATAAGGATACAAATGTTCACACTGCTTCTTCCATTTCGGAATMGCTGCTCGCTAACGTAATCGTCTTCGAATGGTTGAAAACAGCAGCAGAAGTAACAAAACTAGAGAAAAATAATAAACTGTTTCTACTTAATTTAGAGACGCTAGAAGGGAATTGGAATTTGTTCCTTCCCCATCCATTAGTTCATGGTCAACGATTCATCGAGAAGATCGATGTTGCCCAGCTGCAAGCGGGAGCGGATTCAGAGAATCGAGCTTCAAGTGAATTGCTGCCTTTCTTTAGTCAGCTAACCTCAACGGAAACAGGCATCTTCCATATTTGGGAGGAAGGGGAGCTGCGACAACTTCCGCTTTCGCTGTGCCGTGTTCAGCCTGTTGATCCGCTGTCAGTTGGTCCTGCGCTTCTTCTGCCAGATATTATATGTAATGGTTATAATCATGAAGAGGCACGAAGGGAAGCGGGTCTTAATGGAATTGAAGCTTATGTGTCACGTATGGCGAATTTGCAAATCACTCAGGTGTATGAGGAAAACGGAATATCTGACGTTCCAAGAATCGATGAGATTGCAAGCGTAGGTGCTGGTAAAACGATCGAGGAGGGCGTTTGTCGCGCTTTGCAAAAGTATTTAATGAATGCACGGATAAAGCTATATGAAGCTAACACACCGGCTATCAAGCTGGTGAAGCTGAGTCAGGTAGAGGATGAACGATGCCGCTACTATATAAATGCCTTAACTACGATGCAAGGAGCACTAACGTTCGGACTGGGTGAGGATGTATTAGGATTTCCTATTGTATGGCTGCAAATAAATGACCGCTGGTATGACGCCGCTGATCTCACTATAACTCGGGCACTTCGGAGCGTGTTAATGATTGCCCTGCTTGATGCTCAAAACAAAGCTGATCCATTTGCAGCAAAAGTGCATCATGTATCTTCAATAAATGTAAAAGCATCTAAAATAGACGATATTTCGATACCTTCTTGCGATCCATTCGCGCATCGAGAGGTTTTGGAGACTGCTGTACAACAATTGAATGCCATCCACAAGCGTCTGCTCGTATTTGACTTAACTTCAGAATCTTTTTTGAAAGAAGAGCTGGCTGGAGTATACGGCATCTCGCTTCGAGAGGAGGCTGAACAATGAGCGCTATTGTGGCGGTTGTTGGCGTAGGCCAGCTTGCGGACTATGTAAATGATGTTTTGTCTGCAAGTTGTCAGCTTGTAAGGGTGAACGAAATGGCTTCGGAGTTACCAAAAACGGCTGATCTTGCGCTCGTGCTTAGTGATGGCTACGATTTATCCTCTCATCTAATCGCAGAGGAAATATTCAAGCAGTCGGGTATTCCGTGGCTGCGTGGGTTTGTATCATTTGGTGAAGGCGTCATTGGTCCGCTTGTCATTCCTGAGAAGGCAGGCTGCTCACAATGCGCTGATTTGCGGCGTTTAATGGCTGGAAATGACCGGAAGGACATGTGGGAGCTGCAGCATTTGTTCATGCACGGAGAAGTTTTCCCTGATATTTGGTCTTCTCGCAGCGGATTATTGCATATGGCTCATCTTATTGCAGCAGAAGTCCACAACATTCTTATCCGAAATACGGCTCATCTTGAAAATCATATTAAGCTCCTACATTTGCAAACGCTCAATAGCTCAGCTCATTTTTATTTGCCAGATCCGTTATGTACCATATGTGGGGGAATACCGGATGACTCTGCCATAGCTTCGCGAATAAATCTGCAGCCCAGCCCGAAAATCAGTGAAAATAGCTACCGCACCCGTTCGATGGTTGAGCTGAAGGAAGTACTTTCCAATGATTATCTCGACAATCGCAGCGGTTTCTTGAATGGAAAGATGATCGACCTTATGTCGCCATTTGCTGACGCTAGCATCATTTTACCAATGTTCTCAGGAGATGAAGGCTGCGCAGGGCGTACACATTCTTTTGCGGATAGTGAAATGACAGCGATATTGGAAGGTTTGGAACGGTATTGCGGCATATCGCCACGAGGAAAGAAGACAACGGTTCATGACAGTTATAATCATCTATCTGAGATAGCACTAAATCCTACTCGAGTAGGAATACATGATAAAGCACAGTATGAGCGGCCTGATTTTCCCTTTCAACCATTTGATCCGAACAGGAAAATCGATTGGGTGTGGGGATATTCGTTTTTGCAAGAGAAGCCTATTCTCGTGCCAGAGCTTCTTGCTTATTACAGCTCCGGCTGCGGTCACGGCTTTGTATATGAAACCTCAAATGGCTGCGCTTTAGGAGGAAGCTTGGAGGAGGCTATATTTTACGGCATATTGGAAGTTGTAGAACGGGATTCATTTCTCATGACGTGGTATGCGCAACTGCCGCTTGTTCCTTTAGATCCTTATTCCTCAGGTGATGTTGAAATGAATTTAATGGTGGAACGACTGCGTGATGTCGTTGGTTATGATGTGCATTTGTTCGATTCGACGATGGAGCACGGCATTCCAAGTGTGTGGGTGCTTGCCAAAAACAGAACAGATCAAGGCGTAAATATGATTTGCGCTGCGGGGGCGCATCTTGATCCTGTGAGGGCGGCAAAAGGTGCCTTGCAAGAGATTGCGGGCATGCTGCTTGCGTTTAACGATAAGTTAGAGGAGAACCGTGAGCAGTATGAACAAATGCTGCATGATCCTTTTCTCGTTAAGCAAATGGAAGATCACTCCATGCTGTACAGCTTGAAGGAAGCAGAAGAACGTCTGAACTTCCTGCTCGTTAATGATAATCCAGTCCTCTCGTTTAAAGATGCTTTTAAACCAAGGGAGCGACATGCAGATTTAACCGATGATTTAAAGATTTTTCTCCAAATATTCAGCGAGCTGAATCTAGAGGTAATCGTTGTTAATCAAACGACGCAAGAAACAATGAGAAATGGACTTCATTGTGTGAAGGTGCTCATTCCCGGCATGCTTCCCATGACGTTCGGCCAACACCTTGTCCGCTTGACTGGCCTAGAGCGAGTGCTGCGAATACCAGCAGAGCTGGGTTATATGAAGGAGCTGCTTAAGGTGGAACAACTTAATTGCTATCCGCATCCTTTTCCATAAGAAGTTTCTTGTGCTGGGATTTAGGAGGGGGAGAAATGAGTCTGAAGACATTTTTGCACCAATTGCAATACGAGCCTAACAAAACCAAACCACAAGATGTGGAGGTTGATTGGGAGAACGCGCCTCTCCCGTATAAGCTATATCGTCATTTGCCTGTATTTCCTCTCGCTTCTGATGTTCCGCTCAAGCTAACGGGCGACCGAAGGCAAGGGAAGCCAACACTTCGAGAAATCGGGTATTTTCTTTGGTACACCTTTGGTCTGGCACAGCTTAGTCAATCTGTTATCGAGCAAAATACAGGGGAGGCATGGGAAAGCTCATTGCAGCTTTGCAGACGATTTGTTCCTTCAGGCGGAGGGCTGTATCCGAGCGAAATTTATTTGTATTTGAAGTTGGAGGAATTGCCTAACGGTATCTATCATTATGACGCGGCTCATCATCGTTTGGTTTTATTGCGTGAAGGTCAATTTGATTCCTATGTAGGCAAGGCTTTAGGCGATCGTTGTGACATAACAAGCTGTTTCGCAGCTGCTTTTATATCGACTTTATTTTGGAAAAACTTTTATAAATACAATAATTTCTCGTATCGTTTGCAGGGACTGGACGCAGGTTTGTTAATAGGCCAGCTGCTTGAGGTGGCGAAGCGCTTTGACTTTGAGGCGGGAGTATACTTTCAGTTTCTTGACCGTGCCATCAACCATTTGCTAGGACTGCCTGAGGCAGAGGAAAGTGTATATGCTGTAATTCCGCTAGCTGCAGATTCAAGTATGGAATGGTTCCTCCATGACATTAGCAATAAAAATCGGATGTCATCAGCAGAATTATGCAGTGAGCTTCAAATCATAAAGCACGATCATTATATGCGTTCAAAAAAAGTATTGGACTATCCGATGCTGACCAAGCTGAATGAAGCGTCCATAATGGATTCCACCCTTTCATTTAAACAGATCGGAAGGGAGCAGCTAGCAGTCCATCAACACGATGATCATTTTTTACCTCAAGTAAATAGACTGACGTATGATTTAGCAGAGGTATGCAGGCAGCGTTACTCGCCAGAAAATGAATTTGTATTGGCAGCAGTGAGTCAGTCGGATCTGGCGGCTCTATTGCAAGAGATTATGATTTCCAATCACTATCGAAATGATCTGGATGGTTCGATCCAGAGTCCAGTGTCTCGCGTAAAGCTATATGGCTGCTTTTATGGTGTTGAAGGGATTCGCGATGGCGCCTATCATTATGACGCTATGTCGCATGCTTTGCAGCTTGTTAGATCCGGTGATCAAAGGCCTTGGCTTCAGTATGGGATGTCTTTGGATAACGTGAACTTATTCCAGGTGCCGCTGAGCTTTCACGTGGCGGGTGATCGGGGACATCTTCATGCCGAGCTTGGATATCGAGGCTATCGGATTCAACAAATGGAGGCGGGAATGTTGGTTCAGCGCTTGCTGCTCGCTGCTTGTGCATCCGGAATGGAAGGACGTCCGCTGCTAGGTTTTGACGTTAGTTCCATGAATGAGCTTTATGGTTTGGCTCCGCTCGGACAAACGAGTCTGATCCAAATCCCGATCGGCCCATGTCGGAGTCGATCACGGCTTGAGGGCAGTTTAGCACAATAATTAATTTTAAAATAAAAGGGCAGATTGAATGTGTACCATTCAATCTGCCCTTTTATAATTTTAACCTAAGGCTGTTCAACTTCTGCCTTCATCTGAAGTTCACCAGCTGGTTGGCATGTGACTGGTAAGCAGAAATGATACGGGTGATGATGCATATGCATCATAGGGTGAAACCAAGCATGATGATAATCAAGCGATGCGAACTCCCAACCATCGTAATGATGATGGTGATCRGAGAACATGTGCTCATCCCACATTCCATGCATCATCGGGTGGAAATCGTCCATCATCGGATGAWAGYTATCCATCATKGGRTGGKAAYCRTCCATCATTGGATGAAAGCCATCCATCATAGGATGGTAGTGTTGCATATGGTGGAAGTCGTGCATGTAAGGAAGGTGATGCAATTGACTAATATCAACGTAGCAATGATATGAGGGGGGAGCAGGCTGCTTATTCTCAGCTTGAGGTCCCGAATTGGCTTGGATCGGGTTTGGTTGCATTTGTTGATAATACTCGGGCATAACAGCTGATTGTGGTATATAAGATTGATTGCGTATCATGGTGTGCCTCCTTTTTATCATACTCTACAATATGCTTTGAATGAAAAAAGGGCACTTATCCCTATAAAATGGGCTACACCCTTAGGATTGACCTGAATCTTTTATTGTCGAGATTTACTCGGCGACATGCCGAAATTTTTCTTATACAGCTTGGAAAAGTGGAATTCGTCATAAAAGTTCAAGTTAGCTGCAATTGTTTGCTCCCTTGCACGAAAAAAAAGGTGCCGGCCTGTAGTTCAAAGCTGTCATCTAAAGCAGTTAACAGTTCTATTATACATTGTTAAACGTAGATAAACCTATAAACCCTTTTATTTTAGTACGATTATACATGTAACTCATATGAATATCCATGGATGATTACGATTGTATTCTCTACAATTAGTTTATAGGTCGCCAAGAGATGACTTAATTATAAATGGCTAAGGGGTGCATGTACGATGATGTTGAAGGTAGGCAGCCGGGAATTAGAAATGGATGGACCGCACTTAGAGGAGCTTAGGAGCTCGAATGATATTTTACAAGATGTGAATGCGCTTCGTGAACGGATGGAGGAAGATGGCTACTTATTGATTCGCGGATTTCATGATCGAGATAAAGTGTTGCATGCACGTAAAAGTATTTTAGAAAAAATGGACAGTATGGGTAAGCTGGATCGTGACACTGAGCTCGAAGAAGGCATTATGGCTGACGGCAGCAGATCTATATTTATGGGTGGTACGAATGAGGACCTGCCAGCGCTGCTTAATGTATTAAACGGGGATCATATTATGCAATTTTTCGATAATTTTCTTGGTGCACAATCGCTTACGTATCATTACAAATGGCTCCGTGCAGTTGGTAAAGGTGATTTCACAGGAGCGCACTATGATATTGTCTACATGGGCAGAGGAACGCAAAACGTATACACCGTATGGTCTCCACTAGGAGATGTGCCATATAACATGGGTGGTTTAGCCATGTGCCTTGGATCACATAAATTTGAAAATTTGAAACAAACGTATGGAAAAAAGGATTCGGATAGAGATGGTATCGGACATTACACGGATGATCCACTTATAATTACGGAGAAATATGGCGGCAAATGGGCAACAACGGAATTTCAAGCAGGCGATGTACTTATTTTTGGTATGTTTTTGCTCCATTGCTCGCTTGAGAATACAACAAACCAATATCGAATCAGTGTGGACGCAAGATACCAATCAGCCAATGAGAAGGTTGATGAAAGATGGAGCAGCCGTAAGCCAAAGGGACATTTTAAATAGGGGGGATACGCTTGAAGATTAGGTAATACCAGTCATTGTGGGGGATGGCCTCCGGGTTATACGCATACCATCCCATTTACAAATAAGCCCGTTTCTGATTTATGGGATGTATGTAATTGGATGTCCGAGCGGCTTTGTGCCAAGTTTGGGTAATATACGAGAATAAGCAAATTAAAGAATAGAGGTTTCTAGAAAATGGATAATGGACGATCTTCGTTCATTACCCATTTTTTGTTTTCTTAGATTAAGATATAAAATTATTTTTGTATCCGTTGTCATCTAAAAGTGAACGTGATATATATGATGATACAGATTTTTTGAATCCCTATTAGTTGAAAATCTGACAGAAAATATTAGCAATTGACTTGAAGGGTTGGATCAGATGTGGCAAAAGTAAGGGATATCTTTCAGTTCAATATTTTATCTAAGCTCATCGTGTCTTTGTTACTGGTTGTCACACCGATCTATGGAGTAAGTTTGTATATGAATCAATCGGCTGAAGAGAGATTACGCAGTGAGTTATCACAGTCAGTCGCATCAAGACTTCATTTCTATGTAAGTTCGCTTGAGACAGAAATGCAGCGGCTGATGCAATTGAATCAAGAGCTCATTTTCGATGATGAATTCCAGAAAATTAGAACAATTGCGAATGACATGGATGATTTTACCAGGTCACAGACGATTCTTAGTGTGAAAAGCAAGCTGAGCCTGCTCAAAACATCAAGTCCTTATGTGGAAGAGGTAATGGTATTTATTCCATCCTTAGGCAGAGGTATCTTTGCAAATAGCTTTGATAACCATATCCCTCCTGATGAGTTAGAAGCGCTAGTGCAGGCGCCAAGCAAATATGGAACACCGTTTACTTTCTGGAATGACAAATTACTGTTAAGCAAGGTGTATCCTGAACCGATCCAAATAGCTGAATTGTCAATTGCTTTAGGAGTAGAGCTGTCGCGGAAACAGCTTCAGTATTCGTTGGAGCAACTGAGCAATATGAATGGAGCGGGTGCAGCGCTTGTTAATCTTCAGCAAGACTGGATTTTTTCAGACAAAAAAAATGATAGTATTCTGCCTGAGCTCAAAGAAGCGCTGGAACAGCCTCGCTTTCAGGATAATGATACTGGACAAGATATTATGGAAGTTCAGGGCAGTCGGTATTTACTAACTTTCGAATATTCTAAAGTGCTGGATACCTATTTAACGTTCTATGTTCCGGAAAGTGAACTACTGGGACCGCTGAGCAAGCATCGAACATTTTTATGGTATTTATCTATTATTTCTTTTGTAGTTATTTTGTTATTTTCTTTCTGGATTTATCGTCTTATCCATCAGCCGCTAAAACGGCTTGTAATATCTTTTCGGAAGGTTGAGAAGGGTGATCTGAATATTGAAATCCATCATCAAAACAAAGATGAGTTCAACTATTTGTATGGGCAGTTTAATGCGATGGCACGCAAGCTGGGTCTGTTGATCCAGGAGGTGTATGAAGAACGGATTCATGCGCAGCAGTCAGAGCTGAAGCAGCTTCAATCACAAATCAATCCTCACTTTTTATATAACAGCTTATATATTTTAAAAGGGTTAGTTCAGATGAATGACAATCGTTCGGCTGAGACAATGATCGAGCATCTTGGTCTATATTTTATGTTTATTACGAAAACGGGGATTGGAGAAGTTTCTTTAGAGCAGGAGTTTGCTCATTCCAAAGCGTACACAGAAATTCAAAATATGCGGTTTTTTAATCGAATTGAGGTTGAGTGGGCTGATATTCCAGAATATTTTCGCTACATTCAGGTACCTCGCTTAATCCTACAGCCGATTATTGAAAACGCATACGAGCATGCACTAGAGGAAAAGATCGGCGGCGGCAAACTTGTTGTATCGATTGTACAGGAAATGGAGCAGGTTCTTTGTATCGTTGTAGAAGATAATGGCGATAAGTTGGATGAAGAACGATTATGGAAAACGAATGAACTGCTTCACAAAGGAGAAAAGACCCAAGAATCCACAGGTCTCTTCAATGTACATCGGCGTCTACAAATCAAATATGGCGAGTCTTTCGGTGTTTCAGTGAGTCGTGGATCATTGGGAGGCATGAGAGTGGAGCTTAGAATGACAACTGGAGAGGGTGGTTCGCATGTATAGACTATTGATTGTGGATGATGAGCCCATTATTGTTGAAAGCTTATTGGATTTGTTTGAAAGACGGTCCGAAATGGTATTGGAAGTATTCGGAGTATACACTTCGGCAGATGCACTGGACATGCTTGGGAAAACAAAAATCGACATTGTGCTTACCGATATTCGAATGCCCGGATTAAGCGGGATTGAGCTTCACCGTGAAATTATTGATCGTTGGCCGTGGTGTAAAGTCATCTTTCTGACAGGCTATAACAATTTCGAATTTATTCAAGAAGCTATTCGAAACGGCGGCGTAGATTATTTATTGAAAACGGAAGGGAACGAAGCGATATTTCGTGCGGTGCAAAAGGCGATACAAGCTTTAACTGATGCTATTGAGGTTGAACAGCTAATCGAGAAATCAAGAAAGCAAGCTTTGACCATTCAGCCATTTTTGCAAAAGGAATTGTTATGGGGCCTTGTTCAATCCGACGGTTATGCGCACCGTTCGATTCGGGAGCACTTTCACGAATTGAATATTTCGCTAAGTGCAGAAGAGCCTGCCATTATTGTGATCGGGCGTATAGATGAATGGCGAGAAGGGACAACACCTTTTGATAAGTCTCTCTATTTATTTGCGATACAAAATATCGCGAATGAATATTTGGATGCATCGATTCGTCATGTTTCCTTTGAATTCGAAGAGAAGTCAAAGGTCGCTTGGTTGATGCAACCGAAAAGCAGCGGATCGCATTTATATGGGGATGAGGAGATCAAGCAGCGGACATTGGCGTTTATTAAAGGTGCTATTGAGATGATTCAGAATGCTTGCAAACATCTTCTGAATATGAAGCTGTCCTTCGCTGTTGGCACGACATATCGAGAATGGAAAGAGTTGCCCGAACAATTTGATCATTTACGAATACTGATGAGCAGGGGCTTAGGCTTAGGAGAAGAATTGCTGTTGCTTGAACAGTCCGTCCACCGATTTGACATAGATTCGGATGATCAAGAGCTGCGTAAGCAGATGAAGAAACTGCCATTGCTGCAATCTCTATTAGAGAACGGTCAGCAGAAGCAGTTTTCGGAGGAATATATGACGCTTATGAAGCTTGCTGCCTCTGTATCCAAGCAAACAGATAGCCTTCGAACGGAAATATATTTTACATTGGTATCTTCTTTTCTATCCTATATAAATCGTTGGAAGATGCGCGAAGAAATTGGAGAGGCTTTTCCTCTAGGCAAGATGACGA
>NZ_JBFUHJ010000090.1:0-17664 GCF_056402455.1 Paenibacillus sp. P4_A7
CTACATGGAAGAGGTAGACTCCATTTGCTCCAGAATCGGCATACTCGATCAAGGAAAGCTGATTGCCTGCGGGACGAAGGAAGAATTGAAGCGTCAGGCAGGGCAAGCGGAGAAGCTAGTGTTTGAAGTGGATTGCAGATACGAAGCTGCCTTGGCTGAGATGAAGGAGCACCCGGGCGTTAAGCAAGTAGAAGAGGTGGATAATGGCAAGCTCGTTGAAGTTACCGTGAAGGAATCGCCATCCATTCTGCAGGATCTCCTGTTTATCATTCAAAAGCATGGAATCACACTGCGTAAGCTGACGCGTGTTGAGCCGGACTTGGAATCGTTATTTTTGCAAATGACCGGACGCACTCTACGTGATGAATAGGAGGTAACAAATATGCGAGAATGGTTGATTACCGCTTATTATGAAGTGCTGAAATATAGTCGTATGCGTTCGGTTTTGATGATTTTGATTGTGTTGCCTTTACTGCTAATCTTATTGCTCGGCAGCGCGTTTAACTCTGAGCTCAAGCCTGCTAAGGTAGCGGTATTTATGGCCGATCAAGGTGATTTGCGAGCAAGCATGGATGCTTTTTGGAGCGATGACAGGATGAAGTCATACATCACACTTGTTGATGCAAACTCCCAGCAGGAAGTTCAAGATTCTGTGCGTGAAGGGATCGCGGATTACGGTGTCTTCGTCCCTGCCGATTTCTCAGCTAAGCTAATTAAGGGAGAAGCTGCAAAATGGAACACCTACTCCGGGCGCTACGAAGAGAAAAATTTGGCGGTAGAGGCTGCAGTGAACAGCTTTTTGGCCAATGTTAATCTGCAGCTAGCTGCTATTGCGACACTTGGCATAGAACAGGCCGGTGCAACAGAAATAAATCAAGCTGCTGATTCATCCGCGGTTACCGTGGGCACGCTTGGGTCAGGAAAAGATAAAGTGTTTGGGGAGACATCCGCTTTTCAATACTACTCAGTTGCTAACTTAATCATGTTTCTATTATATGGAGGAATGTCAGCAGCAATCGCACTTTTAGATCAGAAAAGCAACGGAACGCTGCAACGGTTGTATACGATACCGACCTCTTTTAGTGCTGTCGTATTCGGTATTATCGTTGGTGGCGTGATACTTGCCGCTCTGCAATCCGTCGTTATCATTACGTTCACTCAGTATGTTTATGGTGTCGAATGGGGAGGTCATTTTGACTGGATTGCACTTATCTGTCTACTAACGACAACCGCTGGAGCGGGACTTTCCATTATTATCGCATCCTTCGCAAGAACGAGAAAAACGATGCAAACCTTATTTACTATCTTTGCTTTCATTATGACCTTTATAAGCGGCGGAATGATGCCTGGAATTGAAAATATGGTTGGCGGCGCAAATAAATGGACGATAAATCATTGGGCGAATCTAGGTTTGAGAGGCATTATGAATGAAGCAGACGCATCAACGATTTGGAACAGTATCGGTATACTTGCATGTATGGCAGTCATTCTTTCTACATTTGCGGTCATACGACTTCCCAAGGTGGTGAAAAATCATGCCTAGCTTGCATATTGCGGCGAATATTATTCGCAGAACGATGGGCACGCGGCGAGGGCTTCTCATGAACGTTATGATTCCCGCGATAATATTGTCAATTATGGCAGGATTGTTTGCAAGTTTAGAAGGTCAAAGGGCCGTTATTGTTCTAGATAATAATGACACGGGAATACTTGGTGGTTATCTTGCAAAGTCTTTAGAAGCTGAACCGCTATATGATGTGCGCATAGATACACTTGCTTCGGAGAAGTCGTTGAAGGACGCTGTAATGGATGGGAAGGCGGATGCTTCTGTTTATATCCCGGCTGATTTTACCGACAAAATGATAGAAGGTTTGCAGTCTAAAGCAACTATGTATCGGATGAATGAACAGCTGTGGAACGTGTCACTAGCTACGATGCTTGTAACGGAAGCTAATAAGCTTTCTGCTTCTGTGAAATTAATTAATAGCTCAGGAGCAAGTGATACTGATCTTAGTAAGCTCACAATGCTGCTAGATTCTCAAATGAAGCCGAAAGCGGTMGCAGAAAATATTGGTATGAAGCTTGGCAATATCGTCTCGAATCCGATGATGGTGGGACTCATACTCATGTTTGTCATGTTGCTTTGCAGTCAATCGATTGGATTTGTTATGGAGGATCGCGAGCAGCGTACGATGGCTAGAATGTTTACCGCGCCGCTTCGTTCTATAGACATTGCCTTTGGTAATTTTCTGGGAAGCGTGCTTGTAGGCACTCTTCAAGTGGTTATTGTGTTGAGTTTGACTTATTATGTGTTCGGATATTCCCCAGGCGTTTCTTTCGGGGAGATGCTGCTTGTCATTGAATGCTTCTTGTTTGCCGCAGTGGGGCTCGCATCTGCAGTTGCGGGGCTGGTGAGGAACAGCACGCAGCTGTCCCAAATCAATAATATTATTATTACACCGACCTGCATGATCAGCGGCTGCTTTTTCCCACTAACCTTGCTTCCTGATTTCATGCAAAAGCTAGCTAATTTCACTCCTCAAAAATGGGCAATTGGAGCAATTGATCGTCTAGGCGGAGGCGGCAGCATTAGTGATATCAGTCTTCCATTATTCATTTTAATGTTATTTGCAGCCGTTACGATTGCCTTTGGTTCTGTTGTACTTAAACCTAATCAAAGAAGTTAATCGACTTTCCAGCTGCTTAACAAGATAGTGCTTGACTTCAATGAACATTGTATTGTAAATTTGTCAAAAAGTTAATAACATAACAACAGCGTTGACCAAGGCCATAATATTCAACACACGTTCCTGGCAGAGAGGAAGCCCCAGGCTGTAAGGCTTCTATGAACGATTGAATATCCCTATCTTGCGAGCTGCAGCGATGCGCCATTTTTAGCATCTTCTGCCGGAATCAGTATTCCGTTATTTTTTGAGAGCTGTCTGTATTATTTGTTTACAGCTATATTAGGGTGGTACCACGAACGCATTCGTCCCTTACGAATGCGTTTTTTTGTATTTTCATAGCAACATATTTATTTGGAGGGCGAGAAAATGAGACAAAGCCAATTATTAATGCCTACATTACGCGAGGCTCCATCTGAAGCAGAAGCGGCTAGCCATCAGCTTATGCTGCGCGCAGGTCTTATCAGACAGGTTGCAGCGGGAATATACACCTATTTGCCTCTAGGAAGAAGGGTGCTTAGGAAGCTTGAACAAATTGTTCGTGAGGAAATGGATCGAGCAGGAGGGCAAGAATTATTAATGCCTGCTATGCAGCCCGCAGAGTTGTGGCAGCAATCCGGCCGTTACGAGGTGTACGGTCCAGAGCTTATTCGTTTACATGATCGCCATGATCGGGAGTTTACGTTAGGACCTACCCACGAAGAGGTTGTTACTTCCTTAGTTCGGGGCGAAGTGAATTCATATCGTCAACTGCCGATTACCCTGTATCAAATACAAACGAAATTCCGTGACGAGAAGCGTCCACGCTATGGCTTACTTCGCGGCAGGGAATTTCTAATGAAGGATGCCTATTCATTCGATGCAGATTGGGAAGGCTTGGATCGTAGTTACAATAGCATGTACGAAGCATACAATCGAATTTTTACGAGATGTGGTCTGAATTATCGTGCGGTGGAAGCAGATGCAGGCTCAATCGGCGGCGAGGGCGGCACCCATGAGTTTATGGCGCTGGCTGATATTGGAGAGGATACGATAGCGTCATGCAATTGCTGTGACTATGCGGCTAATTTAGAAAAAGCCGAATATGGTGCTGTGCAGCAGGCAGAAGATGATCGTGTGTTGCCACAGGGAGAGCTAGAAAGACTTCATACGCCTGATAGCAAAAAAATAGAGCAGCTCGTTCAATCGCTCGGCGTTGATGCTCAGCATTTTATGAAGACATTAATTTATATGGCAGATGGAAAACCGATTGCAGTCATCATTCGCGGCGATCATGAAGTAAATGAAATTAAGCTAAAAAATGCGTTAGCAGCTGAACTACTTGAATTAGCCGATCATGAAACGACAGAACGGGTAACTGGTGCGCCAGTAGGCTTCGCTGGTCCAGTTGGTCTGACTATTCCGATTTATGCTGATTATGCTGTATTCGCTATGGAATCTGGAATAGCTGGTGCTAATGAGAAAGACTTCCACTTTGGAAATGTGCTTCCGAGCGTACATTTGAAAACAGCTGAAGCTGGAGATTATCGTAATGCTGTAGTCGGGGATCAGTGCCCTCGTTGTAAACAAGGTCGATTAATCTTTAACCGTGGAATTGAAGTTGGTCACGTGTTTAAACTTGGGACGAAGTACAGTGAAGTTTTAAATGCTCGTTTTTTGGATGCTGCAGGTAAAGAACAGCCTTTCATTATGGGCTGCTATGGGATTGGTGTCTCACGCTTGCTATCAGCGGTGCTTGAACAGCATTCTGACAGCAATGGAATCATTTGGCCTGCTTCGATTGCGCCATATCGGGTTCATATTGTTCCAATATCCGTGAAGGATCCAGTCATGATGGATTTGGCTGCTCACTTAGAAGCACGATTAAGCGAAGCTGGTATTGAAACACTGCTTGATGATCGGGATGAGCGTCCTGGAGTGAAATTTAAAGATTCTGATCTTATAGGCATACCGCTTCGTATTGTCGTAGGCAAGCAAGCGGCGGATGGAATTGTTGAGTTAAAATGGAGAAATGATTCACAGGCACAAGCTTTTCCACTTGACGAAGCTGTTTCTATCGCATCTAAACTGTAAATTCCGTTTCAATTAGGGCGGATTAATGAATGAACAACGGGCAAATGCCACCTTGACTTATAGGGGCATTTGCCCAATTTTAGTTTTCATTGATTTTATCTATAAAATTAGTCAATAATCCAAGTTGCCAGAACATAGGATGGAGTATAAGATAATGGTAAGAACAAATTATCAGAACATTTCGTCAACTATACTGAAGTAAGGGAGGGATTGCCGTGAACAAGAGCCACGAAGTGGAATATTGCAATTTGGAACTGCGATTTGACCGCCGGCAAATCCAAAATCTCATCCGTGATCTTATTCAGGAAGGGTACTCCTTGTATTGGAGCGAGACGGACGGACAGTTTCTTGTATCCATTCGTACGGGTCGTAAGCTTGTCAAACTTCGATTCCAACGCATGAAGAACCGTTACAAAATTGTAGGTGATTATATTATTAAAGATGAGAAGTTGTCGGAGTTGCTAGAAAAGCTGATTAATGACACACGTGGACATGCGGTTGTGAAGCGCATTAAAGATCGTCAAATCGTCATTGAGAGTATTATGTTCGGTGAGATTATACGACTTGTGGAGGTGTCCGGTATGGAACATCGGATTATTTATCAGAAGAAGCCTTTGGTCACAATAGAGGAAATGATAAAAGCTTTCCAATCAAAACGCGCAGAGGAACGCGCTGTCGTTCTACGCTATGAACTGGATTATGAGTTGTCTATGCTGTTTGATGCTCTGCAGGCTGGAATTGAGGAAGCGGTTACGGAATCGAAAGAACGTCTTGCTACACTACGCACAGAAATGCTGCAACTGGAGCTCTAATGATGAATGTTTTTCCCTATATGAGACATAAGAAACGATCACGTGCTGTGAGCTAGTAGGCAGCTATTGATCGTTTTTATGTTGTTCACTTCGATAAACACATGCATATTTTATACATTTTATTTTTGGCATTTTGGCGAATATAAGGTAAACTTTCTAAAGTGGTCAAAAAAACTAATGTGTATAATGCGACATTTTCCCTGTAAATAGTTTTCTTCTCGTTGTAAAAAGAGTAAAATGAAACTATTGTAACCCAAAATAGAACATGAAGGATGGAAGAACCAGATGTCAAAACAACAAATTGGTGTTATCGGATTAGCAGTAATGGGCAAAAATCTTGCTCTTAATATTGAAAGCAGAGGCTTTACGGTATCCGTATTCAACCGTTCACGTGAGAAGACGGATGATCTTATCCAAGAAGCTACAGGCAAAAATCTCGTGCCTACTTACACGATAGAAGAATTCGTTCAATCACTTGAAATTCCACGTAAAATCTTGATCATGGTTCAAGCTGGAGCAGGAACTGATGCTACAATAGATGCGCTTGTACCACATTTGGCTGAAGGCGACATCATCATCGATGGCGGTAATGCTTATTTCCCTGATACAGTACGCCGCAGCAAAGATCTGGAAGCGAAGGGCTTCCGCTTTATCGGTACTGGCGTTTCTGGCGGTGAAGAGGGCGCTTTGAAAGGACCATCTATCATGCCAGGCGGACAAAAATCCGCTTATGAGTTAGTAGAGCCTATCCTTACTGCTATTTCTGCAAAAGTTGGCGATGACGCTTGCTGTACATATATCGGACCAGATGGTGCCGGTCACTATGTGAAAATGGTGCATAACGGAATCGAGTACGGCGACATGCAGCTTATTTGTGAAGCATATGACCTGCTCAAGAACGTACTTGATGTTAGTGTAGAAGAGCTTCACGAAATTTTCGCTGAGTGGAATAAAGGCGAACTTGACAGCTACTTGATCGAGATTACGAGAGATATCTTCTCGAAGTATGATCCTGAGACAGGCAAGCCGATGGTAGACGTAATCCTTGACTCTGCTGGTCAAAAGGGTACTGGAAAATGGACAAGCCAAAGCTCCTTGGATCTTGGAGTGCCGCTTTCTATTATTACGGAATCCGTATTTACACGCTTTTTGTCCGCAATGAAAGAAGAGCGCGTAGCAGCTAGCAAAGTGCTTAGCGGCCCTGCTAAAACTCCTTTCCAAGGCGACAGAGCAGCTTTCATTGAAGCTGTACGTAAAGCCTTATTTGCAAGTAAAATTTGTTCGTACGCACAAGGCTTTGCTCAAATGCGTGCAGCATCCGAAGAATATAACTGGGATCTTAAGTACGGCGAAATCGCGATGATTTTCCGTGGTGGCTGCATCATCCGTGCACGCTTCCTGCAAAACATCAAAGACGCTTACGATCGTGATGCTAATCTGCGCAACTTGTTGCTTGATCCTTATTTCCAAAACATCGTTGAGTCCTACCAAGGCGCTTGGCGCGAAGTTATCGCATTAGCTGTAACAAATGGTGTACCGGTACCAGCTTTCTCGAGCGCAATAGCTTATTTCGACAGCTACCGTACAGAGCGTTTGCCTGCGAATCTTCTTCAAGCACAACGTGACTACTTCGGTGCTCATACGTTCAAACGTTTGGACAAAGAAGGAAGCTTCCACTTTAACTGGATGCAATCGTAAGTAAATTTCATTATCGAATCAGCCCAGTTCAAAAGGAGTGCTCTAATAAAGACCGAAGGCTGCTTCCTTTAACCAGGTACGCAGCCGATCGGCCTCCTGATGAGAATGATGTCTGCGATGGATGAGAGACATCGATGCTTCGGCAAAGAAATGAAAATTTTGTATTAAGCGTGGCTGCGATAGATCCATTAATGCTGGATCTCCGTCAGCCACCTTTTTTTTAATAAATTCAAGCATCCATACGACATCCTCACGGCAAAGTGGATGATCTGGATTCAATATGCGATTAATGCGTTGCTCGGCTTTGTGGACAGCTGTTATTTGAGGATCACTTGTCATAGCTACGTCACTCCTATTTTCTAATATGCATCATTATCATCCATACGACATAAGTAACTTTTTTATACCCTAATCTTGCAAAAAAATGATATGATGTTGGGGAAATAAGGCTTAGGATGAATGAAAGTGGTGGAATGATTAAGATGGAAACGCAACGATTTAACAAATTAGTATTAATCGGTTTTATGGGAACGGGTAAGTCTACCGTCAGCAAGCTGCTTGCACTGAAACTAGGCTGTACTCGTGTAGATGCGGATGAGGAAATTGAAAAGCTTGAAAACAGGCGGATTTCCGATATTTTTACGGTAGATGGGGAAGCTGGCTTTCGCGTTATTGAGACAAAAGTACTAGCCAACATCCTAGACGCAGAAGATCTTGCCGTTGTTGCAACGGGTGGTGGAGCTGTATTAAGTAATTATAATAAGGAACTTATGCTAAGCAAAGGCTTCGTTGTCGCACTGACAGCGAATTCAGAGCAAATTATTGCAAGGGTAAAATCGGATACGGAACGACCATTGTTGCAAGGAAATGCTGAAGAAAAAGTAAGGTTATTGCTGGTACAGCGTAAGGATGCTTACCACTTCGCACATGTGACTGTGGATACGACAGATTTGACCGCTGATGAGGTTGTTGCAGTTATTATGGAGCAATGGGAATCCTTTCATTCGAATTCATCGCCAACTTTGGCATGATGTATAGTACCAAACGTGATTAAGCGTATATTTTATAATAGAAGGWGATCATACAAACTATGGACGTTTTAGTGACACCAACTCCAAAGCTTGAAGGAGAACTTCAAGCGCTCTCTTCCAAAAATTACACGACTCGCTACCTGCTGGTGGCAGCTCTTGCAGAAGGAACTAGCACGATTTATTATCCAGCTCACAGCGAGGACAGTGAAGCAATGCGCCGCTGTATTCGTGATCTTGGAGCTATAGTTGATGAAGATGAAGAGAAAATTGTCATTACTGGCTTTGGTCGTCATCCGAAGGCAGTCGAGCAATTAGATGTTGGGAATGCAGGTGCTGTATTACGTTTTCTTATGGCAATCGCTGCGCTTTGTCCTGATGTTACGTTTATTAACCGATACCCAGACTCGCTAGGTAAACGTCCTCATAGCGATTTGATTGAGTCGCTAATCGCAATGGGAGTTTCGATTGAGCATAATGATGGCAAGCTTCCAATTACTATTCGCGGAGGTCAGCCTAAGGGTGGAAAAATCCAAGTATCAGGCAACATCAGCTCGCAGTTTTTAAGTGCGCTATTGTTTTTGACGCCGTTGCTTGAAGAGGACAGCGAAATTGAAGTGTTGCATGATTTGAAATCAAAAGTAGTCGTAGGGCAAACACTTGAGGTGCTTGAGCAAGCAGGTATCGTTATTCATGCTGATGAGGATTATATGCGCTTCCGCGTTCCAGGTCGCCAGAACTATGAAGCTAAAACTTACTCCGTGCAAGGAGATTATCCGGGATCAGCAGCTATTCTAGCGGCAGCAGCAGTAACAGAATCCAATGTTATCGTTCACCGTTTGGAAGAGAAGAGTAAGCAAGGTGAGCGCGCGATTATTGATGTGCTGCAGATGATGGAAGTCCCGCTAACGCATGAGAATGGTATTGTACATGTTAAAGGAAATGGTAAGCTGAAGGCAGTAGAATTCGATGGAGACCATGCTACAGATGCTGTACTAGCTATGGTTGCTGCTGCTGTTTTCGCAGATGGGACTTCTAGATTTTATAATGTGGAGAACCTGCGTTACAAAGAGTGTGATCGTATAACGGATTACTTAAACGAGCTGCGTAAAGCAGGAGCAAATGTTGAAGAACGCCAATCAGAAATCATTGTAYACGGCAGGCCGGAGGGCGTAGAGGGCGGCGTGGAGATTAATGCGCATTATGATCATAGGGTTATTATGGCATTATCCATTGTTGGTTTACGCTCGAAAAAACCGATACGGATTCGTGATGCCCATCATGTTGCTAAGTCGTATCCGATTTACTTCGACCATTTGAAGGCATTAGGTGCAAATGTTGAATGGATTGAAGGTTAGAGCATAGTTTTACATTAGGAATGGAGGCGTCAAGATGGCATTTGAAAATCCTTCTCGCGAACATATTAAAAGTATTTTGCAGCAAAGTACTACGGTAGCTGTTGTAGGGTTGTCAGACAAACCGGATCGAGTTTCCTATATGGTATCTGAAGCTATGCAAGCGAAAGGGTATACGATCATTCCAGTAAACCCTAATGCCGAAATGATTATGGGACAAAAAAGCTATGCATCACTTAAAGATATTCCTGTAAAAGTGGATATCGTGAATGTATTTCGAAGAAGTGAGCATACTCCTCCAGTTGCCGAGGAAGCGGTAGCAATTGGTGCGAAAACGTTATGGCTGCAGCTAGGTATTGCCAACGAGGAAGCGGCAGAAATTGCTGCAAAAGGCGGTATGGAGGTCGTTATGGACCGTTGTATTAAGGTAGAGGATTCCATTTTGCTTCCTGGAGGAAAATCCAAATCATAACTGTAATAATTAAAGGCGTACTCCTACACAATAAGTAAGGCTTCAAGAGCGATTGCAATGCTTGTGATTTGAAGCAGCGGTCACTTGAAGACTTTATGAACGTAATCCAAGGAGGACAAAACGTGAATCAATTGTCGCAACAGTCGGGTAATTACCAAGGCCAACAAGGTCAATATGGTAATCAAGATCAAAATACACAATTTCAACCAATAGGATACGTGCAATCGCACTACCAAGGACAACTAAGCCAACCGACTTTTGGCAGACAATCTAATTCCATTGTTTCGAATCAACCAGGAGGCTATCAATCGTCTAACCAAGGTAATATGGGCACACAACACTATGCAAATAACGGCTATGGGACATCTTCACAGTCTTCAGGATCGTACAATTCGCATCAGCCAGTGCATAGCTACGCTCAATCGCCTGCTACTGCTTTTGGTGATGTAGGTCCGGTTATTGCTCATTATGGTTATCAAGCTGGCCCAAACAGTCAACAATCTTACTACCAGCCTTCTTCGTCTAACCAAGGATCACAGTATGGTCAGCAAAATATGTCCAATTACGGTGGGAATGCGCAAAATGCTTCTTATAACTCGCATTTCAATTCCCAAAATGGTTATTCGCAGTCGAACTCAAACAATGGCTACGGCGGTATGACTCCGACTCATTCGAACACGTCACTCCATCCGGTTTACGAAGCAACAAACGCATACCAGCAAGCGGGACCTGTAATTTCTCGGTACGGCTGGCAAGCGAATAGCGCTGTAGGCTCGCCATACAATAATGGCGGTCAACGTTAATATTTAATTAGCACAATTATGAAGAGAGAATCATCAACAGCGGCGGGCCATTACGGCTCGTCGTTTTATTTTKACAAAAACGGAGCAAACGCTTAACATCTTAATAGATGTTAAGGAGAAAGCTAATACTTAGTGGTAAGTTTTGCTTCGCAAAACTTTTGGTGAATACTTACGAAGTAAGTTTTGCTTTGCAAAAAGGAGGGTGCAAGATGATATTTATGGGTAGCCTGCAGCAGCTCGGCAGGGCTGTCATGCTGCCGATGATTGTACTGCCGGGGGCAGCTATTTTTTTGAGCTTAAGCAAGCTGCCGTGGGACTATATTGGCATGCCAAATATGGCAGGTTATTTATTGACAGCCAGTGAAACGATTTTTACCTTTTTACCCTATATATTTGCACTTGGGATTTCACTAGGGTTAACGGGTAATGCTCTTGCAGCTGGTATGGCCGCGCTTGTAGGGATGATCGTTTACAGTGGGATTATCAGTTCTGCTGAAGTAACCATTGAGCCTACAGTTCTTATTGGTACATTAATCGGTATCATCTCAGGTGTAAGTCACGAACGGTTCAAAAATCTCAAGCTGCCAGAATATATTCAGTTTTTTGGCGGCCCGCGTTTCGTACCTTTATTTGTAAGTTTTGTTTCTTTGCTATTTTCAATTGGCATGATTCAGATCGCGCCTTATTTGCAAAGGATGCTTATTGAATTAGGTGAGATTGTTGCTTCTGGCGGCGGATTCGGAGTTTTCTTGTATGGGTTCGTTCATCGTATTTTAGTTGTATTTGGCTTACATCACTTAGTCAGTCATGTGTTCTGGTTTCAAATTGGCGGTTACGAGACTTCGGCTGGCGAGATGGTTTATGGCGATTTGCCGCGTTTTTTTGCTGGTGACCCGACAGCTGGTTCCTTTATGGCGGGCTTATATCCAACGATGATGTTTGCATTGCCGGCTATTGCGTTTGCCATTATTCATGAAGCCCGTGAGGACTTGAAGCCTAAAATTCAGAAAACGTTCCTTTATGCTGCGCTGGCGTCTTTTTTAACAGGTGTAACAGAGCCTGTGGAGTTCGCATTTTTATTTGTAGCGCCTTATCTGTACGTTGTACATTCGATCCTTTCTGGAATTATTATGTGGGTTACATATGAACTAGGTATTAAGCATGGTTTCTCCTTCTCAGCTGGAGCAATTGATTATGTTCTAAATGCGCATCTCGCGACGCGAGGTTGGATGTTGATTCCGATTGGTATTGTCGTTGGACTGGTTTACTACTTTTTGTTCCGCTGGGCTATTAGACGGTTTAGAATACCGACGCCTGGACGGGAGGAAGGATCACAGCTTGATGAGTGGGTCGGTGATATCCCTTACCGTGCTCCGCTTATTTTGCAGGCTATCGGTGGTAAACAAAATATTGTTCGTATGGAATCATGTATTACAAGGCTTCGACTTAAAGTATCCAACGAGAAGCTTCTGGATATTAATGCACTGCGCAACCTTGGTGCAGCAGGTGTTATTAAGCTTGGCGGTGGACATGTACAAGTTGTATTCGGCACGTATTCGGAACTCATTCGTGAAGAGATGATCAAAACCATCCATCGTGATCAAGCACAGGTGCTGTTTCATTCTCCTATGCAGGGTCGGATGATTTCCCTTGATGATGTACCCGATCCTATCTTTGCAGGCAAGCTTGTTGGACAAGGAGTTGCCTTCATTCCTGATAAAGGTGAGCTTGTATCACCAGTTAAAGGCGAAGTTATTCATATTTATCCAACGATGCATGCAATCGGTATTCGTACACCTGAAGGACTCGAGGTGCTGCTGCATATAGGTATTGATACATCGAGGCTTGCTGGAAAATCGTATTTTAACGCAGTCGTAAAAGAAGGCGATGAGGTAACGCCAGGCATGTTGCTCATTCGGTTCGATTTGAATCGCGTTCGGAAGGAAAGTAAGTCACTTGCTACGCCTATGGTTATTACCAATTCCGATATGGTTCATTCATGGAGATTTGCTCCTTTCAAAACGGTGAAAAAAGGACAGTCCTCAGTGATGTCAGTTGTACTTAAAGAGAGAAATAGTGGAGGGGAAACACAATGATTCATGGAATAGGAGCGTCAGTTGGCATAGCAATCGGAAGAGCGTTTGTCTTGCCAAATTGGGAGTGGGAGCTGCCGGAACAAAAAATTGATGTGGCCGACTTCGCCCGCGAGTTCGAACGTGTATACGAAGGTATACGTACCTCTAAATCCGAAATCGAGCAGATCAAGGATGAGCTTAAGGATGTTGTAGGCTCTGAGGAAACACATATTTTTGATGCGCATCTCGCTATTTTGGACGATCCTGTCTTTATGAATGAAGTACAAGGTATTATTCAGCGTCAATACAAAGGGGCGGAAGTTGCAGTAAAGGAAGCGATAGACCACTTTGTGACGATGTTTGATTTGCTTGATGATGAATACATGAAGGAACGGGCAATTGATATTAAAGATGTTGGCAATCGACTGCTTAAGCATTTGATAGGAGCACCGGAAATTACGCTGCCTTCAGATACGCAACCATTYATTTTGATTGCAAAAGAGTTATCACCCTCGCAGCTTGCTCATATTAATCCGGAGCATGTTCTAGGTATCGTGACTCTTGTAGGCAGTGCTACATCGCATTCTGCAATAATGGCACGCGCATTAGGCGTTCCACTCGTGGTTGGCGTAGAGGGGAAGTTGGAGGAGCCGATCCAAACGGGCCAAACCATCATCATTGACGGAAGTGACGGAAGTGTACATATCAATCCGGATCAGAGTATCATTGATTCGTATGACGTTTTACATGGACATCAAAAAGAAGCGAAGATGAAGCTCCATGGTATTGCAGGACATCTGCCTGTAACTCCAGATGGCAAGACACTTAAACTTGCGGCAAATATTAGCTCGTATAAGGAACTGGAAATAGCACTTAGCAGCGGGGCACACGGTGTAGGATTGTTCCGTACGGAGTTTTTATATATGGATCGGCACCGTTTTCCACTGGAGCAAGAGCAATTCGAGGTTTATCGCAGTGTGGCTGAGAAGCTTAATGGTGAACCGCTTGTTATTCGGACATTAGATGTTGGCGGAGATAAGCAGTTAGATTATTTTGAGCTACCGGAAGAAGATAATCCATTCTTAGGATATCGAGCTATACGTATCTCGCTTGATCGCCAAGACCTTTTTAAGACGCAGCTTCGGGCCATTTTACGTGCGAGCCACTACGGTCAGGTTAAACTTATGTACCCGTTAATCTCTTCTGTTGATGAGGTACGGGCTGCAAATGCAATCGTAAACGAAGCGAAGCTTGAACTGGAGCAAGAAGGTCTTCCCTATGATAAAGGTATGAAAATAGGCATTATGATTGAAGTGCCTGCAGCTGTTATGATTGCTGATCTGCTAGCACAGGAAGTTGATTTTTTTAGTATCGGAACAAATGATTTAGTCCAATTCACATTAGCTGTGGATCGCATGAATGAAGAAATTTCTCATTTATATGAACCTTATCATCCTGCATTGCTGCGAATGCTGCGTATGACGGTTGACGCTGCGAAGCAAAACGGAATTACAGTTGGCGTATGCGGGGAGCTGGCTGGTGATCTGCGAGCGCTGCCGATTTGGCTCAGCCTAGATGTTGATGAGTTAAGCATGTCCTCACATGCCATTTTGCAAGTGAAGGAACGTCTTCTGATTACTTCGCAAGAAGAAAGTCTGGATGTTTTCCAGCAATTGCATGAATGCAGGACAAGTACGGAGATTAAGGCATTGTTAACCGGCTTTATGGAGCAAATTGATAAAAAAACAGCGAATGGTTAAACCATTCGCTGTACTAGTGCGTCTACGAAAGCTTTAGCGTATTCAGGAAGATCAGGCGGACGGCGTGCAGAAATAATATTTCCGTCTACCACGACCGCTTCGTCATACCAAGTGGCTCCGGCATTTTCCATATCATCACGGATACCTGGTGTCGAGGTCACCTTGCGACCTTCTAAGATTTTCGCTGAAATGAGCACCCAGCCCGCATGACATATTTGTCCGATTGGTTTATCAGAGGCATTCAGCTCTTGAATAAGTTGCAAGACTTTAGGATAACGGCGTAATTTATCTGGTGCCCAGCCTCCAGGTACTAGTATCCCGATTATATCCTCACTGTTCACCTCATCGAAGGATAGATCGGCGATAGCAGGGACTCCATATTTGCCAATATGCTTTTTGCCTTTTTCTGGACCTGCGTAAAGAACGGTAGCTCCAGCTTCACGCGCACGATAAACCGGGTACCATAGTTCCAAATCTTCAAATTCGTCGTCAAGCAAACAGATGACGGTTTTATTTTGTAAAGTCATGTTATTTCCCTCCATCTAGTAAAGTCTCTATTATTGTAACGAAGGAGAAACAATGAAGCAAATAGATAAGCCTTTTTTATTTCGCCGCTTACTGCGGTTTGTGCCAGCTATCGTTTGGATGACCGTTATTTTTATATTATCTTCTCGAACTAGTGATGAAATTAATACGTTATTGCCATTGCTGCAAAGGATCTTCCCCTTTATGGAAGATTTTAATTGGGGTCATTTCGTTTCCTATTTTATTTTGGCTATGGCGATTGATTACGGTATTGGTGCTAAAGCAGATCGGTTTTGGGTAAAAGTAGTCATTGTGCTGCTATGCGGAGTATATGGAATTACGGATGAGTATCATCAATCTTTCGTTGGCGGTAGAATGCCAGACCTGTTTGATATACGGAACGATCTTATCGGTGCGGCGATTTGGACTATAGTCGTTGCATGGTCGCCGATCCGCAAATTATGGCGAAAAATTGCAGCTTAATTGATAAAATTTCACGAATTATAATGCTTTTCTATAGTAAAAATTACATGATGTGAATAAGAAGGAGTTTTTGCAAAATAGGTCGAATAATCTAGTTATTGTCTTTAAAAAGGAATGACTAGCGGCAACCGCTGCTATAAAGAGGAGTGGGCTATTTTGCAAAAGCGATGTCAGTGTGGTGGCATCATGGAGTTGAAGCTGCGTACAGTTATTTATTCTGGAAAAGTAGAAATTGACAATGTTCCTATTTTTTCATGTGCCGTATGCAGCAGGAGTGAGGTTATTCCTGAGGTAAAGCCCGACTTGACCGGTTTAATCGCACAGATTGGTGCCGAGACAAATAAAATGACATTGTTATTTAACGAATGCAATGAGTGGGCCAATATATTAGTAGAGGCAAAAGCGATCAAGAAACAGTGGGATTATAACGCTGTCGAGCTATTAACTGAACAACGTATAAATATGCTTCTTGATCTATACTTGCTGGCTCAAACGTTGAATGATGAAGCATGGGTTATAGATATTAACAAGCGGTTAGAGCAAATTAGCCGTCGAAATCGTATTACATAGATATTCAAACTTGTTTATTAACAGGAACCTCATACTATTGAATCGCGAGCCCGGGAATCTCCTGAGCTCGCTTTTTTCATGATGGGTGAGGTGTATCTTATTTCAGACCAGTTCTGTTATTACATCTTTTCTTCCTTCTTGATAAATTATTAAAACGCACCCCTAAACAGAACATATGTTCTGTTTAGGGGTGCGGACATCCGTCTCGCAGCTGTGAAAGCGCAAGTTTACAAGTTTTAAAAGTTAAAGTAAGATTGTTCACTCTTCCAGAAGTTGCGCTGCGGTGGACGTTTCAAGTGGGCAATTTCTAATGGGACTCCACTGATCGCAGCCGCTTCATAAATCGTCATACCCTCAAGCAGAAGCTCGTCCGGTACCATCAACTCGACAGCAAATTCGTTAGCCTCTCGCTCGATTCGATCGACGGAAAGAAGGGTGTGCCTTTTAAGGAAAGGTGTATTGACATTCCTATGTCTAATTGCATGACCAAGTTCGTGGGAACAAGTAAACAATTGATCTTGCTCCCCCATATCACAATTGAGGTGAATCATCGGTATGCGTTTATAAGTATTGAAGTAACCCATCATACTACCAAGAGGCTCGAACAGGACAATGATGTTTTTCTGAGCTGCAATTGTGTAAGGATTGTTCGTTCCATGCTTGTGGGTCAACTTACTGACTAAGCGTTTGATCCCCATTCAGTGTGCCCCTTATTTGTTTTTTATTAGGATTGAACTTTTGTTTGGCCATACCTTTAGCTAGGCGTAATGAGTTTTCCAAAGATATTTTCATGAGCTCTTTCGTTTCATCATCCATCGGTTCTCCATGAAAGGCGAGAGCTTCATTGGTCTCGAGTTCACTGATCATTCGTTCCAGGTCAGCAGCTATATCGCGTTCTTCTTTGGCATTGAGCGCAGCTTTCGGCTTGTAATTCCGCTGGAGCTCTTTCTCAAGATCCCCTAAAAAAGCTTCTTCCGTATACCCGTATGCTTGCAGATCGTTTGTCAGCATTACATCTCCTACAGGATACGGTCTTCCGAGTAAGAAATCAACAGTCACACCGTGAAAGTTCGCGATAGCACCTAGCATCAAATGGTCGGGATTAGAAATACTATTTTCCCAAGCATTATATCTACCACGCTTCACTAGAAGTACTTCAGCTACTTGTTCTTGAGTTAGTCTTTTATAATTTCTAAGTGCTGTTATTCTTTGTCCGAGATTCATTGGATTTCCGACCTTTCAATATAAAGATAATAATATTAACAAAAATGATATTGACGATAAAAATATTATCAAATATAATCAGACTACCGCAAGGAGGTGTGG